>NZ_SZZV01000006.1:0-288250 GCF_009829935.1 Pantoea sp. Seng
CTCCTGACTCCTGACTCCTGACTCCTGACTCCTGACTCCTGACTCATGACTCCTGACTCCTGACTCATGACTCCTGACTCCTTTACTGATTACAGTGAACGTTCTCACGTACGCCCTACCCTTTCCGCCGATTATGGCGTATCCATTTAAGACAAAACTGCTGATTATAGTGAACGCTACGCTGAGAGAACGATTTGGGTTACTGATTACAGTGAACGTCTGAATGAGGCTTAGACAAATTGCTGATTACAGTGAATGCCAGCTAGCCATACGAGCTGTTGATTACTGATTACAGTGAACACTCGGATTAAATCAATGCTCCCCACATGCAGTCTACTGATTATAGTGAATGCTTATATTAGGACTAAGCTGTCTCTACTAACCGAAAACGCCTGCAGCCGATTTCGTCATGGAGAGCCCTGGCTTTCAACTGCTCAGCGTGAAAATCAATATCACTGATTACAGTGAACGTAGCGCAATTGTTTACTGATTACAGTGAACCTATTGCCACTTACAGTGAACGTTTACTGATTACAGTGAATCTTATGCCGAATATAGTGAATACAGGCTGTGATTTCGGCCATATCACCCTGCCCGCAAATCTCGTGCAACGGACGATCAAATCTCTGATTACAGTGAATGCTGGAACAAATACGCGAATGAGGCGTTGCTCACACTTTCATCCATTATTCCGCCCTGATTAAAACATCTCCGCTGATTACAGTGAACGTTTGCACTAACACGCTCTTACTCAAGGTATTTTCACAGCGCTAAATGTTTCGCATTAGATGAGATAGATTTGCCTCATGTGCAGGATTTCGGTATAAAGTCATAAATCCTACATGTGTGGAGCAAGTATGGCTAACGATGAGAAGCAAGTTCTGAAAGTCGCACAACGTTCAGAAAAAATGCTAATGAGCCTGACGGAACAGATTCAGGCGCAGAAAGAAGAGTTGCAGGAAAACACTTTTTATCAGGTTTACGCCAAAGCGGCGTTAGCCAAACTCCCTAAATTAACGCGTGCGAGCGTTGATTACGCCGTAAATGAAATGGAAGAGAACGGCTATCCATTCGATAAACGCGCGGCGGGCAGCTCTACCAAGTACGCAATGTCCATCCAAAACATCATTGATATCTACCATCATCGCGGCGTGCCAAAGTATCGCGATCGTCACGCAGAGGCATTCACGCTGTTTGTTGGTAATCTAAAAGGTGGCGTATCGAAAACCGTCTCAACGGTCTCACTGGCCCATGCGCTGCGTGCGCACCCACATCTGTTGTATGAAGATCTGCGCATTCTGGTTATCGACCTCGATCCGCAATCCTCTGCCACCATGTTCCTCAATCATGAGCGTTCGGTCGGACTGGTAGAAGCCACAGCTGCGCAAGCGATGCTGCAAAACGTGGGCCGCGAAGAGTTGCTTAATGAATTCATCGTGCCATCGATTATTCCTGGTGTCGACGTACTGCCGGCCTCCATTGACGACGCCTTCATTGCATCACGTTGGGAAGAACTGTGTGCTGAGCATCTGCCTACGCAGAATGTGCATGCGGTTCTGTATGACAACGTCGTAGCAAAACTGAAGAAAGACTATGACTTCATTTTCATCGACAGTGGCCCACATCTGGATGCCTTCCTGAAGAACGCCATCGCCGCATCTGATTTACTGATGACGCCAGTTCCACCAGCACAAGTTGATTTCCACTCGACGTTGAAGTATCTGACGCGCCTGCCGGAACTGATTGGCATCATTGAGGAATCAGGCGCATCCTGCCGCTTGCAAGGCAACATCGGCTTTATGTCCAAGCTATCGAATAAAGCGGACCACAAGCTTTGTCACAGCCTGGCGAAAGAGATCTTTGGCGGCGACATGCTGGATGCTGCTTTACCGCGCCTGGACGGCTTTGAGCGCTGTGGAGAGTCGTTTGATACTGTAATCTCTGCGAACCCATCGACCTATGTGGGCAGCACCGAAGCCTTAAAGAATGCGCGTTCGGCAGCGGAAGATTTCGCTAAAGCCGTATTTGATCGTATTGAATTTATTCGCCTGAACTGAGGTTACTATGAGCGCAAAACGAATCACGATTGGCCGTACCTTCAGCCAGACACCTTTGCAGACTGAGGATGCTTCAGACGGACATTCTCAAACCTTTATCCTTTCGACCGGTAAACGTGCCCTGTTCACGCTTGAACACATTACGGCGAAGGAAATTGAAGAAAAAACCTATGTGGTAATGGAAACGAATGGCCGCGACCAGTCAGGCTTGACGCCTGAATCGCTGCGCGACATTATCCGCACCATTAAATTGCAGCAGTTCTTCCCTGCTATTGGTGTGAAGCGCGGCGACCGTATCGAAATTTTGGATGGTTCCCGCCGCCGTGCCGCCGCTCTGCACTGCAAAACTGGGCTGGATGTGCTGGTCACTGAGGTTGCCATCACGGCAGATGAAGCACGTCGTCTGGCGCAGGACATCCAAACCGCACGCGAACATAATCTGCGTGAAGTGGGGATGCGCCTGCTGTCATTAAAAGAGAGTGGCCTGTCACAGAAAGAGATTGCTCAGAGCGAAGGCCTCTCGCAGGCAAAAGTTACGCGTGCGTTGCAAGCCGCGAGCGTACCACTGGAGTTGGTTACCCTGTTCCCAAATCATTCGGAGTTAACATACCCGGATTACAAAACGCTGCTGCAGGCGTATGAGAAGCTTCAGGAGATTGGTCATTCGGTTGAAGCCTTAATTGATACCATTGGCATGGATGTCGATACGGTCTGCGCACGTGATGGTCTGGCTGAAGATGAAGTAAAAAATGGGATTTTGCGTCTGGTGCGTAATGGTAGCCAAACACTAATCCAGTCGCCAGCAAAGGACAAAGCGGTCGCCACGCCTCTCTGGACGTTTGCTGATAAAGATCGCTATGCCCGCAAGAAGACACGCGGCCGCATGTTCAGCTACGAATTCAATCGCCAGTCGAAAGAATTGCAAGATGAGTTGGATCGTGTGATAAACGAGACACTCAATAAATTTCTCAATCAGTAGCGAAATGCCGCCTTCGGGCGGTTTTTTTTTGCCTGAATTTCAGCTTTTCGCCAGTGCTATTTCATCGCTAACTGTATGAAAAATAACTAACCTGTGTAGAAATTTCAGGCTGAAATCGCCAACTTTTTCACCGTCTATATGCATAACAATCTTGCGCCGTAGAGTTTAGTGAATCTGTGGTGAAGGCAAAATAACCAGCTGGATAGGAAAGCAACAAAGGCTATCCAGGAGAGGAACTCAGATTGCGAATGCCCTGAAATTTTCTTCATTCGCCATCAGGATTTCACATCTAATGAATTGAATTAAAAGTGTTTTTTAAATTAATTTCAGGCTGAAATCGCCAACATTACAGCAAATTTCAGCGCTGCATCGAGGGTACTAACCCGGTTTAGCCAGATGATATTCAATGATTTATCCACAGAAAAGGTGGATAACTTTATTCGGGTCGTTAAGCTGTAAGTGACAAAACGCTGGGCGATTGCCAAACCGCTTCCCGAACACGGACAGGCTTGTTTATCAGACCCAATGCATAAAAACGATCGGCGATGATTTGTTGCTCTTTAATCACTTCAAATACCATTGAACGGGTTCTATGACTGCGTCGTGTTAAAGCTCTTTCAACGGCCAAAAGGTCAAGACCCAATTCCTGCGCAAGCAGACCAGCAGCTTCCTGCCGATGATTATCAATAAAAATGCCGGTCTGCTGTAAACTCTCCACTAGCTGATGGGCCACGTCGTGATGTTTTTCCACATAATCGCGACGTGCCAGATAAAATTGGTGGTTGCGCACACGCCCCTCACCGTTGGCCAGCACGCGCAACTCAGGATTGCTCTCCGCCGCACTGAGTAAGGGGTCCCACATCATCCATGCATCGACCGCCAGATAATCACTGGCCGTCAGAGGATATTTCGGCGGCGCATACACCACTTTGAGTTCATCAAGGGCGATACCTGCTTCTTCCAGCAGCTGCAGCAATAACCAGTGAACGTTAGAACCTTTATTGACCGAAATACGTTTACCACGTAAATCAGCAATGCTACGGATATCGCTATCGATTGGGACAACTATCCCCACGCTACTGGGCGCAGGGGGTTCCCAGGCGATGTAGGTCACTGCATTGCCATTCGCCTGGGCGAAAATAGGCGGCACCTCGCCGGTGGTACCGAAATCGATCTCGTTATTTTGTAAGGCATAAAGCAGTTGAGGCCCGGCAGGAAATTCGCTCCACAACACGCTGACGCCCTGCTGTGCAAAGCACTGCTCAAGACTTTGCCGTGCTTTTAATACCCCAAGATTACCGAATTTTTGATAACCGATACGTAATTCGCGTTCCTGATGAGGCTCATCAGCAGAGGCAGTTGCAATGCAACTCGCCACCTTACGCCGTCCTTTTATCATTCCCTGGTGAGCAAGATGAGTACGCAGCGTGTGGCGGCTGATGCCAAGCAACGCCGCGGCCTGTGTCTGATTGTGTTCAGTGAAATCCAGCGCGTGAGTAATCAGGCTGGTGATGACGCGATCAAACAGTTGATTGGGCTTAGTGGAGAGTTGTTGACGCAGGAAGTTATCAAGCGTTGATGCTTCCGCGTTGTTAAATCCCTGTTCATTGTATCTTGTCAGTCGCAAATGAGCTGGCGTTAGCGTCTCCTCCCGACTCAGAAGTACTGCGTTGTGAAGCGTATTTTCCAGCTCGCGAATATTGCCCGGCCAACTGTACTCCAGTAGCACTTCTAAAGCATCCGGTGACAAACGACGCACCGGTCGACCTAAACGACGTGCATACAGCGAAAGGAAATGCTGCGCCAGCAGCGGGATATCATCACGACGCTGTCGCAACGGAGGCAGCGGCACCACCGCAATATTGAGGCGATAGTAAAGGTCTTCCCTAAATCGCCGTTCGCGGATCGCCTGTGCCAAATCAACATGGGCGGCCGCAATAACACGCACATCGACTTTAATCGGCTTGCGCGAACCCACGCGCGTAATCTCGCGCTCCTGTAATACGCGTAGTAACTTGACCTGTAGCGACAAACTCAGCTCTCCAATCTCATCCAGCAGCAGAGTGCCGCCCTGCGCAGATTCAAACCAACCGGGATGCGCCTGGGTCGCGCCGGTAAATGCCCCTTTCTCATGACCAAAGAGTTCGGCTTCGGCAAGACTTTCAGTTAAAGCACCGCAGTTAACGGCGAGAAAGGGGCCATGGCGGCGTTGGCTATGATGATGGAGATAGCGTGCGACAACTTCCTTACCCGTGCCGGTCTCGCCGACAATCAATACCGTGGCGTCAGTGGGGGCGAATTTGTCGAGCAATGATTGAAAAGCGAGAGAAGCCGGGTCGACTAAACGCGGTGAATCAGCGTAATTGCTATAGTTGGTCAGCATCTTTTGATGTCCATTAAGGAGTATCAGCACACGCTAATCGTTGCTATTCACTGTGAACAGCAGGAAAAAAGCATAAGCAGTTGCATATGCAGCAATAGCTGTAGGCGGTAAGTTGCCGATGCAACAAACACAAACAGCAGTAGGGGCCTAACCCGCTGAAATAGCGTCATTATCAGGAGAATCAAAGCTGGCACGTTTTTCGCTAACAGCTATATAACTAAAAAAACATCCCAAAATGATCATTTTTTAATAAAGTTATATAGGAAAAGCATAATGGCCGAATCCGCAAACAAGAACATCAATGTCTTCTGGTTTCTCCCGACGCACGGTGACGGTCGCTATCTCGGCACCACAGAAGGTGGGCGCCCGGTTGATTTAGCTTACTTACAGCAGGTGGCATTGGCCGCCGACAATCTCGGTTACTACGGTGTGCTGATTCCCACCGGCAAAAGTTGCGAAGATTCATGGCTGGTTGCTTCTGCACTGGCACCCATCACTAAAAGACTGCGTTACCTGGTTGCCGTTCGCCCTGGACTTCAACCGCCGACACTGGCCGCGCGTATGGCCACAACCCTGGATCGCCTCTCTGAAGGACGTTTGCTGATTAACGTGGTGACGGGCGGTGACCCGGTTGAGAACAAAGGCGACGGCATCTTTCTCAATCACAGTGAACGCTATGAAGTCACCAAAGAGTTTCTCGATGTGTATAGCCGTTTAATGCGTGGAGAGAAGGTTGACTATGAAGGGCAGCATATTCACGTTGAAGGAGCAGAGGTGTTGTTCCCGCCAGTGCAGGAAAATGGCCCACCACTCTATTTTGGCGGCTCGTCGGAGGCCGCGATTGATGTCGCCGCTGAGCAAATCGATACCTATCTGACCTGGGGTGAGCCCCCGGAGCAGGTCGCAGAAAAGCTGGCAGTCGTCCGTGAACGTGCTACAGCGCGCGGGCGCAAACTGGAATACGGCATCCGCCTGCATGTCATCGTGCGTGAAACGGAACAGGAAGCGAAAGCGGCGGCAGAGAAATTAATCGGTCATTTGGATGAAGACACCATCGCGCAGGCGCAGAAGATTTTTGCGCGTATGGACTCTGCAGGTCAGGCACGGATGAGCGCGCTGCACAAAGGCTCGCGCGATAATCTCTACATCTCACCAAACTTATGGGCAGGCGTTGGTCTGGTGCGCGGCGGAGCCGGAACGGCATTGGTAGGAAGTCCTGAGCAGGTTGCCGAACGCATACGGGAATATCAGGCACTGGGTGTGACCAACTTCGTCCTGTCGGGATATCCGCATCTGGAAGAGGCGCATCGTGTGGCAGAATTGCTGCTGCCGCTATTACCGCTGGCAAATGGTCAGCAGCAGCGTGCGCGCACCATTAACACCGGCCCGTTTGGCGAAACCATTGGTGGCGATAAACGTCCTTCAAAACAGGCGAGCGCCAGCTAATGCAGGAGAAGACGATGGCACGACCTCACATTATCATCACAGGTGGCGGGTTCAGCGGAACGGCGCTGGCGATTCATCTCGCGCGGCAATCGTCCTCTCCATTACTGATTACAGTGGTCGAACCGCGTGAGCAACTGGGCGGTGGGGTGGCCTACTCCACGCAGGAACCGGCGCATCGCATCAATGTACCTGCCTCGCGCATGCAACTCAGCGGCGATGAGCAGGGCGCCTTTGACCGCTGGTATCGTCAGCAGCCTGAGTGTTCGCTGGATTCAGTAGCCCATTGTGATGACGGATCAGTCTATCCGCAGCGCGCGATGTTTGGTCGCTATCTGGCAGAGCAGTTTGCCCTTGCGGCAGAACGGCATCCGCAGATTGAGTTACGGCACGTTCAGGCCAGTGCCATGGCATGGGAAGGGCAGCAACTGTTACTCAGCAATGGCGTGACGCTACAGGGCGATGTGCTGGCGTTAGCGATCAGTCACCCACCGCCATCCTTGCCTCGCTCGCTGCAGCCCTTTGCCCATCACCCAGCGCTCATTGCCAATCCATGGCAAGCCGGCGTGCTGGATGCGATAGATCCTGACGCCGCCGTTGCCATTATCGGAACCGGCCTGAGTATGGCGGATGTGGTTGCCTCATTAGGCACTCGGCATCATCAAGGCCCGTTAACCGCTTTCTCACGCCGTGGACAGCTCTCACGCGCTAATCTGCAGGGTGAGTGGCCTGAATGGACGTTAGCGCCTCAGAACGTCCCCAGCGCGCGTCTGTGGCTGCATCACATCAGGGATGAGGTTGCCCGAGCTGCACGGCAGCAATTACCCTGGCAACGCGTGCTGGACGATGTACGCGTACAGGGCCAAACCATCTGGCAAACCTTGCCGCTGCGCGAGCAGCAGCGCTTTGTGCGCCATCTGCGTTCGTGGTGGGATGTACATCGTTATCGTATCGCGCCGCAGGTGTCAGCGGAAATCATCAGACGACAGCAGCAGGGGAGTTTGCAGGTGCTGGCAGCCAGACTGGACACCATCACTGCTCAGGGCCCCCAACTAGCAATCACGCTGCGCACACGCCAGGGTGAAACGGAAACCCGCCTGCTCGATCATCTGATCGTCACCACCGGACCGGGGCATGATGCGCTGACACAAAGCCAGCCGCTGCTACGTTCGCTGAGTAATCAAGGCCTGATTCGCGGTGATCAGCTTGGCTTTGGCCTCGACGTCGATACGCAGTCACACGCACTGAATCACCAAGGCTTGCCCAACGCCCGCCTGCTCGTAGTCGGACCCGCCGCCCGCGCGCGTTTCGGTGAGTTGATGGGCCTGCCACAGGTTGCCGATCACGCCGCTGCCGTTGCTCAGCAAATTCTTGAAGATCTTCACATCGCTCAAGACGAGCGATGTCCCCCTTACGCTTCTTAATCTCTCAAACATCCTAAAAACACACTAACGAACGCCGGGTCGTCGTACGATCACGGCCTCGCTATGGAGATTGCTATGCCATCGCAACGTGAAATTCGCCTGAATGCTTTTGATATGAACTGTGTCGGACACCAGTCACCGGGTTTGTGGGCGCATCCGCGCGACCGTTCCTCGCAATACAAAGATCTGGAGTACTGGGTCGATTTGGCGCGCCTGCTGGAGCGTGGCAAATTTGACGGTTTGTTTATCGCCGATGTGTTGGGTATTTACGATGTGCTGAACGGGAATGGCGATGCCGCGATTCGTCAGGCGACGCAGGTACCGGTCAACGATCCGCTGGCGTTGATTACCCCAATGGCGCTGGTGACCGAGCATCTCGGCTTTGGTCTCACCGCATCGCTATCGTTTGAGCATCCTTATCCCTTTGCGCGCCGTTTATCGACGCTCGATCACCTGACCAAAGGACGCATCGGCTGGAATATTGTGACCTCGTATCTGGAGAGCGGGGCGCGCAATATTGGTCATCAGGCGCAGAGCGATCACGACAGCCGCTACGACTATGCCGATGAATATTTGCAGGTGGTGTACAAGCTGCTGGAAGGCAGTTGGGAACAGGATGCGGTATTGCGCGATCGTGAACGGCGTATCTTCAGCGATCCCCGCAAAATTCACCCCATCAATCACCAGGGCACCTTCTTCAACGTACCGGGCATTCACCTGTGCGAGCCGTCGCCGCAGCGCACGCCAGTGCTATACCAGGCCGGTGCATCGAGCCGAGGCAAACAGTTTGCCGCTGAGCACGCGGAATGCGTGTTTGTTGCCGCGCCGTCGAAAGTGCTGCTGAAGAAAACCGTCGCGGATATTCGTCGCCGTGCAGAAGAAGCAGGGCGCGATCCGCGCAGCATCCTGATCTTCAATCTGCAAACGGTGATCATCGGGGAGACCGATGCCGCCGCGCAGGCGAAGTGGAAAGAATACCAAAGCTATGTCAGTTACGAGGGGGCGCTGGCACTGGTATCCGGCTGGACCGGAATCGACTTCGGTCAATATCAACCTGACCAGGTGCTGAAGTACCTTCACACCAATGCCATCCAATCAGCCGTCGAAACCTTCTCCACCGCCGACCCTGATCGTCAGTGGACGGTAAAAGCGCTGGCGGATTGGGTGGGCATTGGCGGCTTTGGCCCGCTGATTGTCGGCAGTGCAGCAACTGTGGCCGACGAACTGCAAAGCTGGGTGGAAGACACTGACGTTGATGGTTTCAACCTCGCCTACGCTTTAACGCATGAAACCTTTCAAGATGTGGTTGAACTGCTGATCCCAGAGCTGCAAAAGCGCGGTGTTTATAAGAAGGCGTATGCGGAAGGTACGCTGCGCGAGAAGCTGTTTAACGCCGGACCACAGTTAACTGCACCGCATCCCGGCGTGGGCTATCGGGTGAAAAATTCGGTACTGCCGGAGGTCATATGATTGAAATTGACCAGTTGAGTAAGCATTACCGCACCGCGGATGGACGCATCACCGAGGTGCTGAAAGCCATCAACTTGCAGGTACCACAGGCCAACATCACTGCTGTCGTTGGGCCCAGCGGCGCGGGCAAATCCACGCTGGCGAAGTGCATCAGTTTACTGGAGCAGCCCAGCGCGGGCAGTATTCGCATCAATGGCAGCGATCTCTCGCGGCTGAATGGCGAAGCACTGCGTCGCGCGCGCCGTTCGATTGGCACCGTTTTTCAATCTTCTGCCCTATTGCAGCGCAAAAGCGCCTGGGAAAACATCGCGCTGCCGTTGCGTTATCTCGGCGTGGTCGAGCGGGATATTTCCGCACGCGTGGGTGAGTTGCTGGAGAGTGTTGGTCTGAGCCATAAAGCCAAAGCGTATCCCGACCAGCTTTCGGGGGGACAGCGTCAACGGATTGGCATCGCGCGAGCCTTGGCACTAAAGCCTTCCGTGCTGCTGGCCGACGAAGCGACTTCTGGTCTCGATCCTGAAGCCACGGTTGCGGTGCTGGATTTGCTAAAGAAACTGCGTGACGACTATAAGCTGGCAATCGTGCTGATCACCCACGAGATGGATGCAGTGCGTCAGGCGGCGGATGCGGTTGCCGAAATTCGCGATGGGCAGATTGTGCAGTATGGCGTGCTGAAACAGTTACTGGCGCAGCCCGATTCCTCGCTGGGGCAACGTCTATTCCCACTGGTGGCGCAACCTGGCGTGGCGGAATTGATTCTGCAACTGAGTTATCGCACAGATGTACCGGTCATCAGCGACTGGATCTCGCGTCTGAGTGTGCAGTTCAATCTGCGCATCGATCTGCTTGGCGCGCACGTTGAGCAGGTCAATGGTATCCAGGCCGGACGCTTGCAGGTGGGCATTCACTTCCAGCAAGAGCGTGTGCCACTGGCGCGATTGCTGGCGCAGCTCGAACAGTTTGGACTGGTTGCCAGCGTCTCGGGCAGCGTACATCAGCTGCGGGAGGCGGTATGAGCGTTTCCGTGATAAGTCAGGACACGCCGTGGCTGGAAATTCCGGCATTGATGTTACCTGCGATGGGTGAGACCGCGCTGATGGTCGGCATCGTGATGCTGTTCGTGGTGAGCCTCGGCGGTATCGTTGGCGTGGTGTTGTTTAACACCTCAGCACGTGGACTGTTTCCCCATCGCGGCGTGCATCGGGTGCTGAGCTGGATAGTGAATATGGGACGCTCGTTGCCGTTTCTGGTGTTAATGGCGGCGATCATCCCGTTCACCTTCTGGCTGACCGGCACCACCATCGGTATCCCTGCGGCGGTGGTGCCGATGATTGCGGCG
This sequence comes from Pantoea sp. Seng, assembly GCF_009829935.1. Classification (NCBI taxonomy): domain Bacteria; kingdom Pseudomonadati; phylum Pseudomonadota; class Gammaproteobacteria; order Enterobacterales; family Erwiniaceae; genus Pantoea; species Pantoea sp. Seng. Next base: position 11,096 of record NZ_SZZV01000006.1, read on the forward strand.
GGCATTCCGTTCTTTGGTCGTCTGGTGGATAACGCGTTGCGTGAACTGCCAGGCGAAGTGACCTCGGTGGGTTTGGTATGCGGCGGGTCGCGCTGGCAGATCATCCGTTCGGCGCAGCTGAGTGAGGCATTACCTGCTGTTGTTGCCGCCATCACCCTCAACCTGATTTCCATGATCGAGTACTCCGCCATCGCCGGCACCATCGGCGCGGGCGGTATCGGTTATTTAGCCGTGGTGTACGGCTATCAGCGCTTCGACAACCACATCATGATCGCCACCATTGTGGTGCTGATCGCTTTGATACAAACCATTCAATTTATCGGTGACCGTTTAGTCGCAATTCTACGCCATCCTCAGGGGATATCACGATGACAACACAAGAATTTGAGTTACGTAAGACGCGCCGCTGGCCGTGGCTGCTACTGATTTTAGTGGTCATTGCATTGGCCGCCGCCGCAGGGTTCTGGCGCAGTCAGCAACCGCAAGCGGTGGTCTTTGGCACCACGCTACAAATCCACTTTGAACCGGCAATGGCGGGAGAACAGAAGTTGATTGAGTATGTTGGCGAGCACATCGCGCCGGATTATGGTCTGAAGCTGGAAGCGGTGGGCGTGCAGGATCCGGTGCAGGCGGATCGCGCCGTGGCGCAAGGACAATATGCGGCAACCGTCTATCAGCACCAGTGGTGGTTGAAGCAGGTGGTGGATGCCAACGGTTTCCAGCTCACCTCTGCCTTACCGCTGTTCCAGTGGGCATTTGGCGTCTACTCCGATCGCTATAAATCCATAGCCGACCTGCCGCAGGGGGCCACCATTGTGGTGCCGGATGATGGCGCCAACCAGGGCCAGGCCTTGTGGCTGCTGGCACGTCAGGGTTTGATCACACTCGATCCCAACGTTGAACCGCGTACCGCCAAATTAAAAAACATTATCGGTAATCCGCATGGCTTCGTCTTCAAAGAACTCGATTTGCTAACCATGCCACGCGCGTTGAATTCGGTGGACGCGGCGATTGGCTATGTTTCGCAGTTTGATGCCGGAAAAGTGCCGCGTGATAAAGGCATTCTGTTCCCTCCGGCACCGCGTACTTTTGCCTCGCAGCTGGTGATTGGTACGCCCTATCTGGAGCAGGAGAACATCGTAAAGCTAAAACAGGCGTTCTCCGATCCTCGCGTTCAGCAGTGGCTGAAAACGACGGATGATCCGTTAGTTAAAGGCGTATTAGTGCCGGTCTCTGCAGACTAATTTCCTGGTGTTATCCTTCACCCGGGCTCGCGATGCGCGTCCGGGATTTTGTGTTTGAAAGTTTTTTATATTATTGATTTTAAACAATTTAATATCACTATTTGTTGCTTTGGACCTGAAGGGTAAGCGCTTATAACAACCTCACCTGCACAACTAAAAACAACGTGAGGCATTATGAGTACCGTTTCTTTCGAAAACACCTTACCGACGTCTGAGCCGGTTCGTTCGGTCAGTGATGTGGCAAGGCTGATCAACACCCGCAGTGACAAAAATAATTATGCGCGCATGATTGTGTTCCTCGCGCTCGGCGGCGTCTTCCTCGATGCCTACGATCTCACCACGCTCTCTTATGGAATTGACGATGTGGTACGCGAATTCCAGCTTTCTCCTCTTCTCACCGGATTGGTGACGTCCTCAATCATGGTCGGCACCATCGTCGGTAATCTCATTGGTGGCTGGCTGACCGACAAATATGGCCGTTACTCGGTGTTTATGGCCGATATGCTGTTCTTCGTGGTCTCGGCCATCGCAGCGGGATTAGCGCCCAATGTCTGGGTACTGATTGGCGCACGTTTCCTGATGGGGATTGGCGTGGGTATCGATTTACCCGTGGCGATGTCCTACCTGGCGGAATTTTCTAAATTCGCAGGCAAAGGCAACAAAGCCGCGCGACTCGCCGCCTGGTGCCCGATGTGGTACGCCGCGTCAACGGTGTGTTTCCTGCTGATCTTCGCGCTCTACTTCCTGCTACCGAAGGATCATCTCGATTGGTTGTGGCGTGCATCACTGCTGTTCGGTGCCGTTCCCGCGTTGTTGATCATCGCAGTGCGCAGCAAATTTATGAACGAATCACCGCTGTGGGCAGCCAATCAGGGCGATCTGAAGTCTGCGGTGCGCATTTTGCGTGACTCTTACGGTATTCATGCGCATGAAGCGGAACCCGAAGCACCACCAGCAGAAGCGGCACCCAAAGTAAGTTTCCGCGTGCTGTTCCAGAAACCCTGGCGTGAACGCACCATCGTGGCAGGCGTGATGAACATCTGCATCTCGTTTGAATACACCGCGATCGCCTTCTTCCTGCCTTCGATCCTCGCGCAGTTCCTCGGCGCGGGCGTGTTTGAAACGATCTCCGCATCGCTCGGCCTGAACGCGCTGTTTGCTTTCACCGGCGGTCTGCTGGGCATGCGTCTGGCCTGGAAATATCCGTCTCGCCATGTGGCAATGGCCGGATTTGCACTGCAATTCTTCGCACTGATTGCATTGGCATTGATTGGGCACCCTGAAGCGATTACGGGGATTGTGTTTGCGGTGCTGATGCTTGGCTTGTGGTTGTTTGCTGAAGGCTTTGGTCCGGGTGCGCAGCTGATGGTCTATCCGGCGCTCTCTTATCCAACTTCCATTCGCGCTACTGGCGTGGGCTTCAGTCGTGCGCTGTCAGGGATTGGCAGCGCGCTGGCGCTGTTTATTCTGCCGATTCTGCAAGCGGCGCTGGGCACCAATATGTTCTGGGTGGTGTCGCTTGCCGCCATCATCCCGATCTTTTTCCTGCTCGCGGTGCGCCACGAACCGACGCGCCACGACATCGACGATCTTTCTCATCAGGAGTGATTATGAGCCAACTTTCTACAGGCACCGATTACGCTGCGCTGGCGGCGCATTTCCGCCCACTGTTTGATCGTATTGCTGAGGGCGCAGTGGAGCGCGAACGCAGCCGCACCTTGCCTCATGAAGCAATCACCTGGTTAAAAGAAGCGGGCTTCGGCACCGTGCGCATCCCGAAAGAGCAGGGCGGGTGGGGCGCATCGCTACCGCAGCTGTTCCAATTGCTTACCGAACTGGCGGAAGCGGATTCCAATCTGCCGCAGGCATTACGTGCGCACTTTGCCTTTGTCGAGGACCGCCTCAACCAGCCCGCGAGTGCAGAGCGCGATCGCTGGTTCCGCCGCTTTAACGATGGCGAGCTGGTGGGCAGTGGCTGGACAGAAATTGGCACAGTCAAACTCGGGGATGTGATTACCCGCGTCACGCCCGTCTCAAATGGCTGGACGCTCAACGGCGAGAAGTTTTACAGCACGGGCACGTTGTTTGCGGACTGGATTGATGTGTATGCACGACGCAACGATAACCAGGGTGATGTCATCGCTCTGGTAAGCACTCACCAACCTGGTATAACGCGTGAAGACGATTGGGATGGTTTCGGCCAGCGCTTGACCGGCAGCGGAACCACACGCTTTGACAACGCTCACGTCGAGCAGGAACACGTCTTCGATTTCGCCACGCGCTTCCGCTATCAAACCGCGTTCTATCAACATGTGCTATTGGCAACACTAGCCGGGATCGGGAGGGCAGTCGCACGCGATGGTGCAAAAGCGGTGGCCGCTCGCAATCGTATTTACAGCCACAGCAACGGCGATTCATCACGTCAGGATGTGCAGGTGCTACAGGTCATCGGTGAGATCACCAGCCTGGCGTTTGCCGTCGAAGCGACGGTGATCCGCGCCGCACATTCACTGCAATCAGCGTATGAAGCGCACTTAAGCAGCGACGAAGCGCAACTTCTGGCAGTGAATGCGCTGGCAGAAGCTGAAGCGGGTCAGGCACAGGTGATCGCCAGTGAGCTGGTACCACGCGCAGCAACTGAGTTGTTTAACGCGATCGGCGCGTCGGATACGCGTATCAGCAAAGCGCTAGACCGCCACTGGCGTAATGCGCGTACCGTCTCGTCACACAATCCGGTGATCTATAAAGCACGTGACATCGGTGGCTGGAAGGTTAACGGGACGCCGCCGACAGGGATCTGGCAAATTGGGCGCGGGGAAGGGTAAAACATTTCATGCCGGGCGGCTTGAGCCGCCCACTTCTAATACAACGTTTTTAAACTGTCCTGAATCACATTCAGCGCCGTAGTGACATTGGAATTCGGCCGCCGCGTGACAAACAAACCATATGTCACTTTTACCGGAGCCTGCGCGACATTCACCAGACGCATACTGTCATGACGAATGAGTTCCGCTGGCAGCATGGCCACACCCAATCCGCCTTCAACAGCGGGGATGATCGCACCCAGGTTGGAGCTGGTTACCGCGATCCTAAACTCCTTGCCTGCTTCAATCAGCGCATCAAACATCAAGCTTCGCCATGAACAAGGTTCACCGCAAACAATAGCATCGACCGTCAGCGCGCTATCCCAGGGGTAGTCAATTCCACACACCCAATGCAGGTCGATCTCCCAACTGGTTAACGGGTCTTCACTGAAACCGGCGGTCAGACCCAAGACCATATCAAACGCGCTCTCCTGCCAACGTCTGGCGAGGATGTGATCGCTCTCAATGGAAAGCTCGATGTGCAGACCCGGACACAATCTTCTCAGCCTGCCAAGTGCAAAGGGGAGCAAACTCGATGCCACATCTTCGGACATACCGATGCGAAGCGTGCCGGCGGGCGTACTTTCACTCAGTTGCGCGACCGCCATTTCCCCCAACGCGAGAATTCGCACCGCAAAACTGAGCAGCACTTTTCCCTCTTTGGTGGGGACGACGCCGCGTCCTGTACGACGCAGCAAACGCTGGCCTGTATGTTCCTCTAGTCGACGAATCTGTGCACTGAGTGCGGATTGGGCGCGTCCGGCCTGTTCGGCGGCGCGTGTCAGGCTGCGGTGATGACAAACGGCAACGAAAGTACGAAGCAGCGCGGGTTCAAAATTGTCCGATATCATGATGGGGTTATGTCTGATACATGTGAATGCAGCCTACCAACATATCATCAGCTTCGCTACGCTTTATCTACCGATCATTATTCGTATTCAGCAGTGTGGAGACCAGAGATGAAAGCAGTCACTTACCCCCAACCAGGAGGTCCAGAGGTTTTACAACTGGTGGATGTCGTTGAACCTTCGATTACTCAGGATGAGCTGCTGGTGGCGGTGGAAGCCATTAGTGTTGAGGGTGGCGATATCATTTCGCGCAATAGTCAGCACTTACAAGCGGGCGAGTCACTTGGCTATGCGGCGGCAGGAACCATTCTTGCCATCGGTTCAAACGTGACGGGATTTAAGATCGGTCAGAAAGTGGCAACGTTTAACTGGCGAGGTGCCTATGCAGAACGTCGCGCTGTCGCTGCCTATAACTGTTTTCCTGTTCCAGATGGCCTGGATGCGCGCATTGCTGCCGCCATTCCGGTGGGGCCAGGCACCGCTGCATGGGCGTTTCATTTAGGTCAGCTGCAGCCAGGCCAAACCGTACTCATTCTCGGCGCGGCGGGCGGGGTGGGCATGGCTGCCGTCCAACTGGCATCCCGCATGGGTGCCCGGGTGATTGGAACCGGTACGCGTCCCGAATCACTGGAAAAATTACGTGAATTTGGCCTCAATGACGCCATTGTGGTGGGTGACAAGCAGGCTGGCGAGCAGGTGCGGGAATTGCTGGGCGGCAATAAAGTGGATTTGCTGATCGATACCATCGGCGGCGCAGCATTGTCAGATGGCATTGAAGTATTAAAAGACGGCGGGTCGGCGGTTCTGATCGGCATTCTCGCTGGACGTAATCAGATGGTCGATGCGGAATATCTGCTGTTGCACCGTATTACGTTGATCGGATGCTTGCTGGGACCAGAATGGGGTGAAAAACAGATTGCCCGCGATTTGGTGAATGAACTGATGGTGATGGCGGCGAAAGGCGAACTGATCGTGCCTATCGATAGTACTTTCCCGCTGGAAAAGGTGGTTGAAGCGCATCAACGAGCAGAAACGCGTGGGCGTTTAGGCAGAGTGTTTATGACTGTTTAACAGTGTGCGGCCGTAAGGCCGCACACTATCTGGTCACTGCTTATCCAGTGACCAGGTCGCACTGCGCACATCCACTTTCACCGGCAGCAGTCCGACACGGGTAAATGTATCGGCTAACGCCTGCTGTTCATCGAACACCTGCGGCGTCATACGCGTAGCGCCATACGGCAGGCGTTTCAACGTGGTCTGCCAGATTGCCTTATCTAACCCGGTCGATTTGGACAGAATCGCGGCAGCCTCATCCTGATTGGCGTTCGCCCAGTCACTCAATTTGCTCAATTCATCCACCACCTGTTTCGCGGTGTCAGGATGGCCTTCGGCAAAGGGGCGGCTGGCGAGATAGAAGGTGTAATGCGGCACCAAACCTTCTGCATTACGGATTTCACGCGCGTCGGCGTTCGCTTCCACTTCCGCGAGGAAAGGACCCCAAATCACCCACGCATCAATCGCGCCTTTCTGGAAGGCGGCGCGCGCATCAGCTGGTGGCAGGTAAACGGGTTTCACGTCCTTATCATTCAGTCCGGCATCTTCCAGCGCTTTCACCAGCAAATAATTCACGTCAGAACCCTTGTTCAATCCAATGCGCTTACCTTTCAAATCCGCCACGCTTTTGATCGGCGAATCTTTAGGTACCACGATGGCTTCGGTTTTGGGGTTAGCAGGGGAGTGACCGAGGTAAATCAAATCCGCTTTGGCAGCCTGCGCGAAAGCGGGTGGAGCATCGCCGGTGGCGGCTAAATCGATGCTGCCCACGTTTAGCCCTTCCAGCATCTGCGGCCCGGCCGGAAATTCTACCCAGCGGACATTGATGCCTTCCTTCTTGAAGGTTTCATCCAGCGTGCCGCGATACTTCAGCAGTGCAAAAATATTGGCTTTCTGATAGCCGATGGTCACGGTTTCTGGTTTAGCGGCAAAGGCGTGCGCAGAGAGCAGGCCAAAGCTAAGCGCCAACGCGCTCAGAGCAGGAATTTTTGTTTGCATGATGAGTCTCTCGTGGATTTTTTCTCACCATAGCAAAGCGCTTATATAACCAATAAATAACGAATTTCGATCGCTTATAACCTAATTTTTTGTGATCAAGATCATTCACTGTAATCAGCATGTCATCTTGATTTGCATAGATGCCCAGATAATTAGCACGGTAATAATTTGTATAACAAATCAAAATGTCATCTCGATATGCTTCTGTCAGGATAGACGCTTACGTTGCCTGCTATGGGTTTCCTTCGCTCTATGAAGTGGTTTTCACAAAGCGCAGTGCTGTTTTCTGCCAAAACTTGTCTTGCCGCCTTTCTGGCTTTTTATATTGCTCTGGAACTCAATCTCGATAAACCGGCCTGGTCACTGACTACAATGTACGTTGCCTCACAACTCTATTCGGGTTCGACCGTATCGAAATCGGTGTTTCGCTTTTTCGGCACCTTGCTGGGTGGGCTGTTTACGCTGCTAATCTATCCCACTACCGTAGAGTCACCGATGCTGTTCAGCCTGTGCATCTCTTTATGGGTGGCGGTATGTCTCTATCTGTCGCTGCATGACCGCACGCCGAAAAGCTATGTGTTTATGCTCGCCGGTTACAGTGCGGCGATCATGGGCTTTCCCGACGTCACGTCACCCTCGGCCATCACCTACACGGTGATTTCGCGTATTGAAGAGATCACGGTGGCGATCATCTGCAGCAGCCTGGTGCACCGCTTAATCATGCCGGTGTCGATGCGCAGTCTGTTGGAGCAAAGCGTCAGCCTGTGGTACCAGAATGCGCGCAAGCTGTGCAGCGAGTTAGTCACGGTGATGCCAGCTGATAAATCGGTGGAACGAGAAGATATTCTGGTGCAGATGGCGAACTATCCTCTCAACGTAGAAACCCTGATTACGCACTGTGTTTATGAAGGCGATGCCGCGCGACGTCTGGTGCGGTTGGTCAGCGTGCAGTATCAACACCTCTCCTATTTGATTCCAACGCTGACAGCGATTGAGTCGCGGCTTAATTTGCTGGCGCAGCAGGAAATCCGTTTTCCGGACTATGTTGCAGAGGCATTCCAGCAATTTTTGTTATGGCTGAACGGCGATGACCAGGTTCAGATTCACGATGTTTTGACCGTTACACAGGCGCAGTTGAAGCAGGCCTGGCAGGAGGGGCGGCTCAACAGTGAAGAGAGTATTTTACTAATTGGATTGCTGGAGCGCCTGCTGAATTTTGTGCGCATCGCCAATGCCTATCACAGCGTCAGCGAGCGTGTGAGTGAGTGGACACCGACCGTCAAGCCGGGAAAAACCGTGCGTGCGCATAAGCATGTCGATAAAGGTTTGCTGTTGCTTTCCTGCTTTACTGCGTTTCTGGCCACCTTCGCCACCTGCTTGTTCTGGATCGGCAGCGGCTGGAAAGATGGCTCGACTGCGCCAATGATGGCGGCGGTACTCTGCTCATTCTTTGCCGGGCTGGACAGTCCTATCGCGCCAATGAAGCTATTCCTGAAGGGCGTATTGATCTCAATGGCGATCAGTCTGCTTTACGTCACCGTGTTGATACCACAAGCGGTAACGTTTGAAGCGATGATCATCTGCCTTGCGCCCGGATTATTTGCGCTGGGATTGGTGATTGCCAACCCGGCAACCAATTTGATTGGCCTGATCGTCGCCACGCAGATTCCGGGGCTGATTGGCATGAGCCACCATTTCAAGCCCGATCTTCTGCTTATAGTAAACGCCATGATTTCGACGCTGGTGGGCATTGTCATCGCCCTGGTGCTGACATTGCTTATTCGTAACAAGCGTCCATCGTGGACTGCGAAACGCGCGGTGCGTAAAGGGATCCGCGATTTGCTGCAGTTTATCGCTGCGCTGCGTGTCAACACGGTAACGATGACGGCGCGCCAGCAATTTGTGGCGCGTACGCTGGATAAGGTGAACATTATCTTGCCACGTAAGCGCGTCGATCCCTCGCCCGATCTGGTTTCCGGCGGCAATCTGATTGCCGAGGCCTGGCTTGGTGCCAACTGTTACGACTATTACACGCGGCACAAAGCGCTACTGATCGAGAATGGCATTGAGAGTGCGGCGATGTTCCATGAGCTGAGTGTGTTCCTCAAACGCAGGCTGAAATCCCTGCAGACACAGCCCCATTCGGCGTTGTTGCATGAACTTAATCGCCTGCTGCTGGGTTTAGAAGCGCGAACATTACAGGAACAGGCGTTGTTTTCCCCGATGTTCCATCTGTTCAATATCCGCTTATCGCTGTTTCCCTCAGCGCGCTGGCCGGAAAACGCGTCACTTGAGGTTGATCGCGCATAAGTGTGCCGCAAACCCTGTATTTAAGCTGGGGGCATGCACCAGACTGACAAATCCCGTACAGTGCTGAACAGGCTTGATAAAGGAAAATCGTAGATGAAGATGATCGGTTTGATCGGTGGAATGAGTTGGGAATCGACGGCGCTCTACTACCGCATCATCAATGAACAGGTGAAGCAGCAACTTGGCGGATTGCACTCGGCGCGCAGCCTGATGTACAGCGTCGACTTTCAGGAAATTGAGAAGCTGCAAGTGGCGGGGGAATGGCAGCGAGCCGGCGAGATTCTGGCAGAAGCCGCGCGCAGTCTGGAAAAGGGCGGGGCGGACTTCATTGTGCTCTGTACTAACACCATGCACAAAGTCGCTGACCAGATTACCGGTGCCGTGGCTATCCCGCTGCTCCATATCGCTGATGCGACAGCTCAGCGTATTCAATCCGCTGGCGTGAAGCGTGTGGGCTTACTGGCGACGGCATTTACCATGGAGCAGGAATTCTACAAAGGCCGTCTGGCGCAGTCCGGCATTGATGTGCTGGTACCGGATGCATCGGGCCGGAAGACGGTGCATGACATCATCTATCAGGAGTTGTGTCTTGGCATTATTCGTGAGTCGTCGCGAGCGCGTTATCGTGAGGTGATTGCTGAGCTGGTGGCGCAGGGCGCCGAAGCGATCATTTTGGGTTGCACCGAAATTACCCTGCTGGTGAAGCCCGAAGATGCCAGCGTGCCGCTGTTTGATACCACGTTGATTCATGCCGAGGATGCGGTGAAACTGGCTCTGGCAATAAAATAATTATCCTGCTAATTATTTTGTGTGTTATTATATGCTCATTGAAGGCACAACGTCTGACCCCACATGGTCGTACAAGGATGTGCCAGAACTGGCTGCCAATACGTTGGCAGCCTTTTTTGTGGTCAGAATGCTGTTTCCAGTGAATCTGTGACGCAATAATCGTCGTCCACCAGTGGCAGATAGCGCCATTTATCAAAAGCGGTGCAGGGATGAGAGATACCGCATCCTACCCAATCACCCGGCTGCAACGTTTCATCATCGGGCAGCAGCAGATACGCATGTTGATCGTTGACGTCACTGATACGCAGATGGGTTGCCGCGCGCGGTTCACTGCCATCTGCGTTGCGGATCCACAATGGATTGGGCAGATCCTGGTCGAACGGCACATCACGCCGACCAAAATCGACAAAGGCCAATCCCGGTTCAGGGCGAGATAATACCCGCCCCCAAATCTCCAGCGCTGCATCGAAGTGATGGCTCGAACCCGGTTGCGCGAAGGGTGCAATGCGCGCATACAAGCCGCTGTCATGCGCCATATAGGCACCGGACCGAATCAAGGGTGTCATCGGCAGCGGTAACGTCGCGGCAGTAAAGCATTCGGTCACCACGTCAAACCAGGCGCCACCGCCAGCGCTGAGGATGATGTGATCGCTGCTGAAGAGTTGATGATCTGCAAGCAGTGCAGTGGTGCTGATCATCATCTGACAATACGCTTTCACGCGCTGAATACCGGCTTCATCGCGACCCGCCCCCAGCGCACCTTCATAACCGGCCACGCCCACCAGCTGCAGTGAAGGGCTGTCTTTAATCGCTTCGGCAATCTTTAGCGCTTCCTGTTGTGAACGGCAGCCGGTACGACCGCCACTCACCGACATCTCCAGCAGTACAGAAATCTGTGCATCGCCGAGATGCTGTTCCAGCAATTTTACGCCCTGCAGTGAATCCACATAGCAGAGGAAACCGTGGTCGGGATGCTGCTGCTGCCATTGGCCAATCCAGCGAATGCCCGCCGGATCGACTAGCTGATTGGCGAGAAACACATTGCGGATGCCAAACTGACGCAGCGCACGCACCTGTGCTGGCGTGGCAGCACCCAATCCCCACGCGCCACCTTCGCTAATGGCGCGGCGCAAGATCGCGGGCGACATTGAGGTTTTCCCGTGTGCTGCCAGCATGATGCCGTTCTCCTGGCAAAACGTGGCAAGCTGGTGGAGGTTGTTCTGCAGCGCTGATTGCTTCATCACCATCAACGGCGAGAACACTTCATCACTGGTAAAAACGTTACTGCCCGGCCTTAACGGTTGATCGCCAGCTCCCGCTACCGATTTAAACCGTGGCGCAGGTTGTTGGGCATCCAGCAAACCGTCTGCCTGCAGTGGAAAACGAATCGACATAGTGGCTCCTGTTAGTGCTCAAGCACGCGCGATAAGAATTGTTGAGTGCGCGGGTTCTGCGGATTAACAAAGATTTGCTCCGGCGAACCCTGCTCAGCGATAACGCCTTGATCCATAAACACCACGCGATCGGCCGTTTTACGGGCAAAGCCCATTTCGTGCGTCACCACCACCATGGTCATCCCTTCACGCGCCAGGCTGCGCATCACTTCCATCACTTCGCCAACCAGCTCTGGGTCAAGTGCGGAGGTGGCTTCATCAAAGAACATAATTTTCGGTTCCACCGCCAGCGCGCGCGCAATGGCGACGCGCTGCTGCTGACCACCGGAAAGCTGTGCCGGATAGTGATGCGCGCGCTCCGCCAGCCCAACACGGGTCAGTGCCGCCATGCCGCGTTTGTTGGCTTCCGCTTCCGACAGTTTTTGCGCTTTAATCAGCGCCAGGGTGACGTTACCCAGCGCGGTTTTGTGCGGGAACAGGTTGAACTGCTGGAACACCATGCCGACATGGCCGCAAATTTCGCTGCTGCGCTTACGGTCGTGCAATGGCACTTTGTTAACCCATATTTCGCCGCCATCAGCGGTTTCCAGGCCGCTCATGATGCGCAGCACAGTGCTTTTTCCTGAGCCGGATGCACCAATTAACACCAGCACTTCGCCGGGTGAAACATCCAGACTGATCTCTTTCAGCACCTGAGTGGAGCCAAAGGATTTAGTAATGCGGCTCAGCGTAATCGCAGATTGGCTCATGATATCTGGCTCCTGGTTTGATGATGTTGAACCCAACGTGAAAGCGGGAAGCAAATGGCGAAGTAGAGCAGGGCAACCAGGCCGTAAATCACCACCGGTTGGCCGATGCGATCGACAATCGCCTGGCCCTGATGCATCAGTTCGGACATGCCGATCATGCTGACGATCGAGGTGTCTTTAATCAGCGAAAGATACTGACCGGCCAGCGGCGGCAACACGATGCCACGGGTTTGGGGCAATACCACGCTCATGAAGGTTTGACGTTTGGAAAGCCCGAGAATCCAGGACACCTCCCACTGTCCTTTCGGTACCGCTTCAATCCCGGCGCGGAACACTTCGGCGATATAGGCACCTTGATAGATGCTCAAACCGAGGATCCCGGCGGCAAACAGGTTGATCTCATAACCGAAGTAGGCCACGCCGAAATAGATGAACATCAGCGTGATCAGCACCGGCGTACCGCGAAACAGCTCGGTATAAAGTACGGCGATCTGTTTGGCGACCGGCAATCGGCTGGTGCGCAACACGGCCGCCAGTAAGCCCAGTAACGTGCTGCCGATAATGGCGGCGATGGACAGCAACAGCGTGATACCCAGTCCTTTCAGCAGGATGGGGAAAGAGCTGATGATAAGCTCGCTCATAGCGCATTCTCCTGTTTCACTGGATTAGTCAGCCATTTTTTTGCCCACCACCAGGCGGACTTTTTTACCGGGGTCACCAGCGGCGGGTGGAACATGCGCCGTCCTGCCACCGTGCCCAGCCAGGAGAACAGATTGCTCAGCACCAGATAGACCAGCGCGACCACGCTAAAGGTCTGGATATACAGCAGAGTGCGGGCGTTGATCACCGTGGCGGTGCCGGTCAATTCTGGCAGGGCAATCGCAGAAAGCAGCGAAGTACCGAGCAGCAACTGAATCAGGTTGTTGATGATCGCCGGCCATACGGCGCGTGCCGCCTGCGGCAGCACCACGCTGAGAAAGATTTGCCGACGCGGGATGCCGAGAATATAAGCGGCTTCGAGCTGACCTTTTGGCACCGATTGAATCCCGGCACGAAAGGTTTCAGACAAGTAAGCGCCAACGTTGATGCCCAGCGCCAGCACACCGGCGGTAAAGGCACTCATGGTGATGCCCAGCGAGGGCAGGCCAAAGAAGATGATGAAAATTTGCAGCAGCACCGGCGTGTTGCGAATAAACTCGACGTAGCAGTGACTGATCCAGCGCAGGGGAGCAACAGGCGATGATTTCGCTAATGCCGACAATAAACCCAATGCTACCGCCAGCACGAAGGCCAGCAATGTCACCTGCAGTGTCAGCCATGCGGCCTCAAGAAAGGTGTCGGCATAGCGCCAGAGGGTTAGCCATTGATAACTCATGGTTTGACTCCTTCGAACGGCGCGGCATCAACTGCCGCGCCGCACATCAATCAATATTGCGGATTCAGCGGGTAACGTGGCTTGCTACCGAACCATTTCTGATACAGCTGGGCGTTTTCACCCGATGCATTAATCTCAAACAGGAATTCATTCAGATAGTTGGTCCACACCTGATCCCCCTGTTTCACACCGAAGGCGTTATATTCCAGTGGTACCAGCGCTTCGTTGGTCACGGTTAACGTCGGATCGAGCTTGGCTTGATAGGCGAGGAAGTTGTTGTCTTCGATCATCGCATCGGCTTGGCCCTGCTTCACGGCGAGAATCGCGGCTTGCGATGAATCGTATTCCTGGATTTTCACATCAATGCCGAGGTTACGGACTTCATCCCCGTTGGTTGAACCCTTCACCGTGGCGATAGTTTTACCGGCCATATCATGAGCTGATTGAATGCCGCTGTTTTTGCGCACCAGCATCGCTTCACTGGCCACCACATACGGGTTGGTGAAGCCAATCTCTTTGGCACGTTCCAGATTGCGAGTAAAGTTACAGAACACCACATCCACTTTATTGGTTTGCAGGTTAGGAATACGGTTGGCGCTGGTGGTATTCACCATCTCCAGTTTCACGCCCATCTCCTTGGCCAGAGCTTTAGCTAAATCAACGTCATAACCATCCGGGTTGCCGTCTTTGTCATAAAAACCAAAGGGGGCAAAGCTCAGGCAGTCACCGACACGCAGCGTGCCGCGTTGCAGTACGTTCTGCAGGGCCGATTGCGGTGCGGCGCCAGCCTCTTTTTTTTCTTCGGTGGGTGTGCAGCCAGCTAAAACCAGTAACGCCAGCGCAGCGGCGCCGAATTTAAGCGATGTTGTGTTCATTTTATGCTCTCTATAAAATGGTTATGAGTCGGCGTAACGCCGATATTTCACAGCAAAATGAAAAGCATCAATTAATAACAGGCTGTCCTGGTGTTGGCGAAGAAAATAAAAAATCGTCAGCCTGTTTTAACCGTAATAATTATTTACGATCGGCGCGGAAGCATTTCATATCCACTTCCACTTTGCAGTCGACCACTAAATCCTGCACGCTGCAAATGCGTGCCGGTGGATTTCCACTGAATATCTCACTGAATACTTTATTAAAGGAACTGAAGTAGCGTGCGTCGGTCAGCACGGCTGTGACGTGTACCACATCTTCCACGCGATAACCTGCCTCGCGCATGATGGTCAGGCAGTTATCAAATGCTAACTGGGTCTGTTCAATGATACCGCCTTCCACCACTTCACCGTCGCGCATCGGCGTCTGGCCTGAGATATACAGCCAGCCATCGGCCTCTACCGCACGGGCGAAGGGCAACATTTGCCCGCCAGTGCCGGTCCCGCCTTCAATGCCATAACGTTTTATCGTCATGCAAATTGCCTCATTTCTGGAGTTGTTAGTCTGTCCGATATATCAGACTCAAATCTGCAATACCGGATAGGGCAAGATTTGCACAGTGGATTTGCTTTTGCAATATGTGATCGGCTATTTAATTTTTTGTGATGTAGTCGGGATCGCAAAATAAATTTATTGCGGAGTGTTCGTTTAATAAGAATGTGACCTTCGTCGAACATTTTTAATGTCAGCAAAAAATCGTTGCGCCAAAATGAGGCCCCAAAATAGATCGCCATAATATAACGTCAGTGACTAATTTTTATTTTTACGGGGATGGGTAATTGTTGCATTGGGGTGTATGATGCTTTTCTTTTTTCATGTATTCCAATCGCACCAATGCAACAGGGGAGTAAGCGTATGCCGGATGAAAAACCGTCACGGGCGCGCGGTGTTGACCGGGTTATTGATATTTTCCGTCAGTTGCATATTGCCCGTCAGCCGATGGCGATGCGCGATTTGATCGATGCCACTGGCGCACCCCGATCCAGCGTTTATGAGTTGGTCAGTTTGCTCAGTGAAGCCGGGCTGGTGGAATTAGATGCAGATGGTGCGGTGTTTTTCGGTCGCGAGATGCACTATTACGGTGCGGATTACATGGCGCACAACGATCTGATCCGGCGCGCGCATCAGTTGATGGTCGAGATTGTGGCGCGCCATGGCGAAACTGTGCAGCTTTGTATGCTGGAAGGCAACAAGTACACGGTGGTGCTGTCCGAGAGCAGCAACGCGCACCCCTTCAAGATCACCTCAGATATCGGCGTACGCGTGCCCATTACCTGGACCGCGACTGGCCGCTTGCTACTCAGCAACTGGTCTGATAGCGCGATCCTCGATTTGATTCCAGAAGAAGATTACCGTCTCGCCAGCGGGCAGATTCTCGATAAGCAGGCGTTTCTCGATGAAATCCACCATGCCGGTAAGCTGGGTTATTGCATGACGGAAGGGCTCTCCGAAAGCTTTACCTGCTGTATGGCCGCGCCGATTCGCTCACGCAGCGGCCAGGCGGTGGCGGCGATCTGCTTTATGGTCAGCCGTGATACGTCGCAAGAACGTCGGCAGATGCTGTTGCAGGAGTTGATTACCTCCGGGCAGAAGCTGTCCGATTTCACCTGACGCGCATTTCCCTGCTGCGGCGGCTTGCGGGCTGCCAGCAGGGAACGGATAATCCATCTGCCATCTGCCATCTGCCATCTGCCATCCAACCTTCATCACTCAACATTAATACTCGGTTACAACCCATTGTCCTGGCGTTTATTTTCAGCCCTTAAGGTTGTGTTAAGGTAATTGATAATAATAACTATTCTTTTTACCACGGAGTTTTAGGATGAAAACGCGCCTGCTACTGGCAATGGGATTACTGGCTTCCACGGCGGCTTCGGCTACCACTTACCCGTTAACCGTCACCGATATGGACGGCAACACGCAAACCATCACTAAAGAACCGCAACACATTATCCTGCAGGATGGCCGCGATATTTTGACGCTGGCGCTGCTGGATCGTGATGACCCGTTCAAGCGTGTGGTGGCGTGGAATAACCTGCCGAAGAAACAAGACACCCAAACCTGGGATCTGCTGAAAGGCAAATGGCCTGAAGCGACCAAAATTGTCGATATGGGCTTCAGCGACCAGGGCCAGGTCAATCTGGAAAGCGTGCTGGCGCAAAAGCCCGACATGATGATTGCCCAACTGCGCGCGAAACCGGCGCTGCAACAGTCAGGTGTATTGAGTACGCTGAATAATCTGCATATTCCCGTGGTGTTTGTAGATTATGAACTGCACCCCGCGCAAAACACGGCACCCAGCGTCACGCTGTTGGGCAAAGTGTTGAACCGTGAGAGCCAGGCTAAGGCCTATACCGACTTCTATCAGCAGAGGTTTGATCGCATCACCAAAGGCGTGGCTGAGGTGAAGAACAAACCGACTGTGTTTATTGAGCCGATTGCCGGTAACAGCGATAACTGCTGCTTCACTCACAGTCACAATGGCTGGGGCGGATTAGTCGAAGCCGTAGGCGGTAAGAATATTGGTTCCGAGCTATTGCCGGGCAACGTGGGCTTTATCGCGCTGGAAAAAATTATTGCGATGAAACCGGACGTTTACATCATGACCGGTTCAAAGCGGCCTAACACCAACGTGCTGCCATTCGGCTACGGCGTGCAGCCGAAAGAGGTGAATGCCACTTTCCAGACACTGTTGAAACGTACCGGTCTGGCACAGATCGAGCCGGTGAAAAATGGCCGTGTTTATGGCGTTTACCATCATTTCTATAACCACCCTTACAACATCGTGGGGATGGAAATTCTGGCAAAAGACCTTTATCCGCAACAGTTTGCCGATTTGACGCCTAACGCCGACTTCCGCACCATCGTGAAAAAATTCACTAAGTTACCGGATGAAGCGATCGATCTAAGCCATCCCGATAACAAGTAATGCTTGATAGCGGGCCGAAACGGCCCGCTTTTTATTAGCCTTGAACAACAATCTTTCTTCGACGCAATGACAACCGTAATTGTTATGTTATAACATATCAATTATAACGTTTGGTGTGGCATGTCACCGCACCTGCACTTGTCATGTTGAAGGAGTTGCAATGTCATCATTATCCCCGAATTTTAAAAAGTTGCCGGTTACTGTCCTCTCCGGCTTTCTCGGCGCGGGCAAAACCACGCTGCTTAACCATATTCTCAACAATCGTGAAGGTCGCCGCGTGGCGGTGATCGTTAACGATATGTCGGAAGTGAATATCGATGCCGCTCTGGTGCGTGAGGGCGGGGCGGAGTTGTCGCGCACCGATGAGAAGTTAGTCGAGATGAGTAACGGCTGCATCTGCTGCACGCTGCGTGAAGATCTGCTGCTGGAGGTCGATCGCCTCGCAAAAGATGGCCGTTTCGATAACCTGGTGATCGAGTCTACCGGTATTTCCGAACCGCTGCCGGTGGCGGAAACCTTTACCTTTGCCGATGAAGATGGTCAGAGCCTGTCAGAAGTCGCTGCGCTGGACACCATGGTGACCGTCGTGGACGGCTTCAATTTCCTGCGCGATTACGAATCCAACGAGAGCATCAAATCCCGCGGTGAATCGCTGGGTGAAGAAGATGAACGCACGGTAGTGGATCTGCTGGTGGATCAGATTGAGTTCTGCGACGTGCTGATTCTGAACAAAACCGATTTGATTGATGAAGCGGAAAAAGCCCGCTTGCTGGCGATATTGCATTCTCTCAACCCGCGCGCACGCGTGGTGACCTCTGAGTTTGGCAAGGTTGCACTGAAGGAAGTGCTGAATACCGGTTTATTTGATTTTGATGCGGCCTCACAAGCCCCCGGCTGGTTGCAAGAACTGCGCGGTTCACATACGCCAGAAACCGAAGAGTATGGCATCCGCAACTTTGTGTTCCGCGCGCGCCGTCCTTTCCATCCCACCCGCTTCGCCAGCGTCATTGAAGGCGATCTTAAAGGCGTGGTGCGGTCTAAGGGCTTCTTCTGGCTCGCCAGCCGCCCACGCTATGCCGGTTCCTGGTCACAGGCCGGTGGTGTGATGCGTCAGGGCTTAGCAGGCATGTGGTGGGCCAGCGCGCCAAAAGAGCGCTGGCCGGAAGATCCCGAGACGCTGGAATACATCATGCAGAACTGGGTCGAGGGCACTGGCGATGCGCGTCAGGAAATCGTGTTTATTGGTATTGAGATGGATGAAACTCGTCTGCGCAACCAGCTGGAACATGCGCTGCTGACTGACGAAGAGATGGCGCAGGGCCCGGAAAACTGGGCCGAATATCCGGACCCGTTTGAACCCTGGTTTCACTGAGGAAGATGAACGCGAGGAACCAGGCAGATCGTTGACGGTGCAATGAACTGAGCGCCCGGCCACATATTTCTGCCTGAGCGAAGCGCAGTTCCCCAGCGGGTACTTAGGCAGAACCTGGTTTAACGGAACGGCATGACGCCATGGATGGCAAACCCAGCCGCAACGTGCGGCAGCAAGAGGTCACGATGCAAAAAATCCCCCTTACCATTCTCAACGGTTTTCTGGGTGCAGGCAAAACAACGCTATTAAAAAGTCTGTTGGTTCAGGCGCACAAACAGCAACTTGCAGTCTGCGTCATCGTCAATGATATGAGCGAACTTGACGTCGATGGCGTGCTGATTGCCAACACTGAAATCGTCAACGCCAGTAAACATAATTTCATTACGCTCTCGGCCGACAGTATTAGCAGCCGAACGGGTATCGAAAAACTCGATGCCGCACTTGAGTCGATGCTCAACGCACATCGCCCGGATCTGATCCTGCTGGAAACCTCGGGCAGCAGCCATCCGTTGCCGCTGGTGCGTTATTTCCGCGATCATGCCGAAGTGCAACTCAATGGATTCTTATCGCTGGTCGACAGCGTGATGCTGAATGATGATTACCAGCAGGGCGAAGCGCTGATTCCTCGTTTGCAGGCCAATCTGACTCGTCACGAGCGGCGCATCGAGAATCTGCTGGCAGAACAAATCATGTTTTGCAGCCATCTGCTGCTCACTAAAAATGATCGGCTGCCGTCTTCCAGCATTACCCGCATTGCCCAGGCCATTCATCCACTCAATCCCTATGTGGCAGTGATGGCGGTATCGCGGGGAAATCTCTCTCTGAGTGAACTCATGGCGATGCCGTCCTACGATTTCGGGCGGGTCGCGCAGTTAATTGAAGAATTAGCGGATGAGGTGGATGCCATTGATCCCGGTGCGTGGCAAATGACTTCCGAAGTGATTCACGACGATCGTCCATTCCATCCGCAGCGATTGTGGGATACCTGCCACCACTTTATGGGCGCGGGCATCTATCGCAGTAAAGGCTTTTTCTGGTTGCCGACGCGCGATGATCTAGCGCTGTTGTGGAATCAGGCCACGGGCAGCATCAGTCTGGAATTTATCAGTTACTGGAAAGCGGGAATTCTGAATCATCGTGATAGTCCGCTCACTGCAGAGGAGCGCGCGGCGGTCGAACAGGCAGTGGCAAAAATGCCGGGGCGATTTGGCGATCGGCGCTGCAGTTTAACGGTAATTGGTGAACCGGATGAAGTGAAAGCCTTTACCGTCGCCCTGAAACGCTGCTTTCTTAATGAAGAGGAGCTTGCATGGTGGCAAAGTGGCGGCGAATTTGCCGATCCCTGGCCGCAGCGCGTGGCGCGCGTATCCGCCTGAGTTAGCCCGCCAGCGCACGCATTTGCGTACAGAACGGACACTGGCAGCCGAATACGGGCTTTAACAGCGCCGCATGCACTTCCGCCGTCGCCAGAGGCTGCGTCAAATCGACGTTGGCCACTGCGGTATCCGGCTTTTGCGCCAGTTTTAACGTATCAATCTTTGCCTGAAAGGCACCTGCTTTTGCCGATGCTATGGCGATAAGCAACAGAGGAACAGTAGTCTTCATCGCAGCAACCTCAATGAATGATTTGAAATGTGACGATATAACATTAACACGAAGCTGTTAAGGAATTTCAACATGACCAAACCTACATCAGCCGAGCAGCAAAACCTTCTCAGTATGCCGCCAGAAGAGTATATGAATCCTCACCAGAGTGAGTATTTTTTGCGCTTATTACGTTTTGAGCGTCAGGAACTGCTCGAACATATCGACTACCTGAAAACGCAGCTGCAACGCAGTGAACAGCAAGGAGATGAAGCGGACAAAGCGATCCGCGAAGAGGAGTTACGCTTATTGTTTCGTCAGATTGATCGCGAAAGCCGCCTGCTACCAAAAATTGATGCGGCAGTGCAGCGCATCCATCAAGGCGAATATGGTTACTGTCGTGATACGGGCGATCCCATAGGCCTGGCTCGCCTGTTGCTACGCCCCACCGCAGAACTCTCCATTGATGCCAAGATCAAGCAGGAACGGGTCGAAGCGCAGTATCGGAAATAAAAATCACCCAGAGCACAGGCTCTGGGTGCTGATTACTGTGAACGTCCAAGCCACATTGACACTTCAACGCCGTCGTTAAACGGCAGCGACAGATAGCCACGCCCGCTGTGCACATGTTCGAGATATTCGGGGCTGAAATCCGCATCATCGGCGACGATCAGCGCACCAGGGCGCAAATGTGGTTCAACCAGCGCCAGTATTTCAGGGTAAATTGCCTTGGCGCCATCGAGCACCAGCATATCGATGGCAGCAGGCAGGTCGCGGCTCAACGTATGCAGCGCGTCACCCACGCGCACTTCAATCAAATCACTTACGCCCGCATCGGCAAAATGATTACGTGCTAAGGCAACCTTGCCCGGCTCAAATTCACTGGTGATGATCTTTCCGCCGCCGTTATCGCGTAACGCTGCCGCGAGATGCAGCGTTGAAATCCCAAAGGAGGTACCAAACTCCACTATCGACTGCGCCTTGCTGCTGCGTGCCAGCATATACAGCAGTTTGCCAGTCTCACGCGACACCGCCAGTGGCACATTTTTCAGATGACCATAGAGTTCGAGATAATCTGTTTTGCTCTGCAACAGGCGATTTTGCTCTTCATCGTACATCACGCGGAAGGCTTCATTGGTCGGATGCGCCATATTGTCGGCCAGTTCGAACAGGTAGTTAAGCAGCGGCGCCAATGGCGCGGAAGTTAAGGTCGTCATGATGATTCTCCGTAGATTAATCTGTGCGAACAGAATACGATGAATCATTCGCATTTCACTATTCGTGTTCGGGAGTATCAGGTGGCTGAACGTCGTAACACCAGGATTTCAGAGAGAAAAATTCCTAAACAAGCGCGATCCAGCGAGCTGGTTTCCGCAATATTGCAAGCGGCTACTCAGGTTTTAGAGCAGGAAGGCGCCACGCGGTTTACCACCGCACGCGTGGCGGAACGGGCGGGTGTCAGTATTGGATCGTTGTATCAATACTTTCCCAATAAAGCGGCTATCCTTTTCCGCTTACAAAGTGAGGAATGGCAACGTACCGGCGATCTTTTAGGATCGATCCTGCGCAATCAGGATGTGCCTGCGGGTGAACGTCTGCACCAACTCACGCTCGCTTTCCTGCACTCAGAGTGTGAAGAAGCGGCAATGCGGACCGCACTTAACGATGCAGCGCCGTTATACCGTAATGCACCGGAAGTGGCAGCCGCGCGCGCGGCGGGTGAAAACGTGATGAGTGACTTCCTGTATGAGTTATTGCCCCAGTTGGAAGAGAAACAACGTCTGCGCGCTGCGGACCTGATCAACAGCACATTGGGTAACGTGGGCAAGCATTTTTCCGAAACACCGCGCGCTGAGGCGGAGATTCTCGACTACGCAAAGGACATGGCAGAGATGTTCTGTGTCTGGATCAGGGAAAAAGGGGCGGAATTGCAGTAAAAGATGGCACTGGAAATCTCTGAAAGCGGTTAACAATCTCATTATTACCATTCTCATTAATCCACACCGCGAGTAAGCTCTATGAAAACCTTTTCACAGCTGGATGGAATGCTGGTCAAACGATACGGGAGAGTAAGATGGCAGTAAAAATGATTGCGGTGGATATGGATGGGACTTTTCTCGATGACAACAAACAGTACAACGCTCAACGATTCGCGCGCCAGTACGCCTTGTTGAAAGAGAAAGGCGTTCGTTTTGTGGTCGCCAGTGGCAATCAATATTACCAGTTACAACGCTACTTCCCGGATATCAAAGATGAAATCGCCTTTGTCGCCGAGAACGGTGCCTGGGTGTCAGACAGCAATGAAGAGATCTTCTGCGGCGAACTGGCACCAGAACGCGTCCATCAAATTTTGGATATTCTGGCTAAAGAGCCGGATATCAGCACCGTGGTGTGCGGTCGCAATGGCGCTTATGTGCACACCTCAATGCCGGAGGAAGTGATTGCGATGCTGGCGAATCACTATCATCGGCTGGAAAAGCGCGACAATCTGTACGATATCGATGACACCATCTTTAAGTTTTCGCTGAATCTGGCCCACGAAGGGGTGGATGCCCTGATGGATCGTCTGCACAAAGAACTGGGCGCGATTGAAAACATTATGCATCCGGTCTCCAGCGGCTTTGGTTTTGTCGATCTGATCATTCCTGGCTGCCACAAAGCACATGGTATCGCGCTGCTGCAGGAAAAATGGGGCATCGACGATTGCGAAGTGCTGGCCATTGGCGACAGCGCCAACGACCTCGAAATGCTGCGTCAGGCGTGCTACAGCTTTTCGATGGCCAATGCCGCCGCGCCCGTGGCCGCTGTTGCGCGTTATAAAACCGACAGCAATAACGACGAAGGTGCGCTTAACGTGATAGCACGCTTGCTGGCACGCGAAGAGCCGTTTGGCTAATCCCTCGCGGCAGAGTTTATCGAGCCAGAGCTAAACTTTTAGCTGGGCGATCGATTCTGCCGCTACCTTTATCACCTCAGGCCTCACGTCTCGCTAACCTTTTTTCCATCCTCTTAATCAGCGGTGGCAAGAGTAATGCGCTGCCGGCAACCATCACCCAGAATATGATGGGTAGTGGGGCTGCTATCTCAAAAGTCATGGCCGAAACAAAAAAGGCGAGGGTGGTACTCAATGACATCAGCGCCGTTTGCAGGGACAGGAAACCAGCCCGACTGGCCTCATTTGGAAATCTCGTCGTCACACACGACACCACCACCAATCGTCCGTAAGCCCCGCTCAGAAACAGCCCCATGAATAATGCGCTGGCATGCAAACCTGTCATGGGAAGCAGCATGCTGACCAGTAATATCAGCGTTGAGACAACGGCTAAGGTGTAGCTGGACCAGTGAGCCAATAGCTTTCCGGTAAGCTTTGTCGCCATCAACCCAGCGATGCCACCGATGAAGAACAGCATGGGCAGCGAGGCGTTCACAGCCTGCATGTGTTGGGTCAATAAAGGCACTAAAGCAGGAATGATGAGCATAGGAGTGAATTGCGCGATGGCGTTCCCGCTGGCGAAAAACAACCATTCTGGCGTCATTGTTATCGATGATTTAGGGGCGATTTTGCGCGGGGCATCAGGAATAAACCCGGCAATAAGAAGCAAAGCTATCAGGCACAGCAAACCAATGAGTCTCGTAGCGCTATACCAGCCGAAATGTGTGCTCAAAAACAGCATGGTCGGCATCCCTGCAATGCTGACCACAGAGAAAGCGGCAATGACGGTGGCAATCATCCGTGCTCGTAATGCCGCTGGCGCGAGGCTGATTAATAAACTCATCCCCACACCCATGGTTGTTCCTCCCACTAAGCCCGCCATAAATCGTAGAACCAGCAGCAGGGTATAATCGCTCGTGAAGGTGATCAGCACCGTCAGAGCGCCTAAAAGCGCCATATTCCACAGTAAAAACCGTTTGGCGTTAACGCGGTCAATCCATTTCCAAATACATAACCCGGATAGCACTGAACCCAGGCTGTAAGTCCCCGTGACATAACCTGCATAAGTGACAGGCACTGAAAATTGAGACGCCATGTAGGCAAACAGCGGATTAAACATCATGTATTCGAGGGCATTCGTGAATTGAACAAAAGCGATAATCACAGCGATGCGGATCACAGCGAATGAACCTGATTGCGGAGTGAGGACAGGCATAGTTTGCTCCATTAAGTTACAGGAGGCCTAGTCTATTGCCCGTGCATCATTATGATTAGAGCGATAAAGTGAGAGGATTAATTATCAAAAATGGGATAATCGATGCGCAGTAGAATCGATTTAAATGTTTTGCGGGTATTCGTCACCGTTGCAGAGAAGGGCAGTTTTATCGGCGGCGCGCGTGCCTTGAAAATGCCTGCATCGAATGTGAGTCGCCAGATTTCGCAGCTGGAAGAACGATTAGGGATGCGACTCATACAGCGAAGTACGCGTCAAATGAAGCTTACTGAAGCAGGGCAGATGTTTTTTGACAGCATGCGACCACTGCTGGACTCGGTGAATGAGACGGAAGCCAGGCTAAGCCACGCGAAAATTGAACCGGAAGGATTGCTACGCGTGTGTTTACCGAGTGGCGTAGGGCCGGTGGTGTTTGGCAATCTTCTGGCCGACTTTGCACTGCGGTATCCCAAGATAGAACTCCACTGTATGACCAACCTTCAGGGGGCTGATGCACTGTGGGATGACTGCGATGTTGTCATTGATATCAGTCGCGGCACGCGCGCCAGCAGTGATGTCATAGCTCGACCGCTGGCTTCATTACCCTGCCACATTGTTGCGGCGCCGACTTTACTGCAAAAATACGCCAGACCAACGCAAACAGAACAATTGCTGGCTCTGCCCTGCATCACCACCGTAAGTGCACTTCAGGGGCAAGCGTGGCAATTTATAACCACTGGCAAAGGATTTCGACACATCAATGTGCTGAGTCCTTTCCGTGTCGACAGTGGTGAGATGGCGATGCATGCTGCACTGAAAGGCATCGGGTTTGCCATCCTTTCAGCGCAGGCTTGTGAGCCTTATATTCGAAGTGGGCAGTTAGAAGTGATTGAGCTTGAACTCGCTCCCGCACCCCTTGAGATTGCGCTGCTCTACCAGGAACGGAGTTTTCTTCCCGCAAGAAGCCGCGCGTTTATTGATTTCCTGCAAGAGGCGGTGCGGAATCAACGCGAAAAATAACCCGCCTCACGCATATCCTGCAGCAGTCCCGGTCCGGTGGGCTGCCAGTTAAATGTTTGACGTGTCCATTCACTGGAAGCCGGATTATCAATGGAAGCAAAGAACGCCATCCAGCCCAGCCACTCTTTCGCTTCTTCCATGCTCAGGCTTTTCAGCGGCAGAGACAAACCTGCACCAATGGTTTCGGCGATCTGACGAAATGGGATGCCTCCTTCCTGAATCGCATGCAAAATCGTGCCGGCTTCGGCGTGCTCGGCGGCGAGGCAGAATAACTCCGCCGCATCATCACGATGCACCGCAGGCCAGCGATTCGCACCATCCCCGATATACACCGCCGCGCCTTTCTCTTTCGCCATATTAATGATCATCGGCACAAAGCCGTGGTCGCCTGCGCCGTGTACCGTGGGCGGAAGACGCACTAGCGAGACGCGCACCCCTTTATCCGCCAGCGCGAGTGCGGCGATGTTGGAGTCGGAACGAGGATGGCCGCCGGAAACCGGTTGAGTCTGCTCAACCGCGAGACGTCCTGGCGAGACCAATGCAGTACCGGTGGTCACCACTAGCGGACGGTTTGACCCGGCAAGTACTTCACCCATCGCCAGAATTGCCTGCTGATCGATAGTCGCTGCGTGATCCATGCGGCTGAAATCATGGATATAGCCGGCATGGATCACACCGTCACTCTGTTCAACGGCGCTACGCAGGCTGGCAATATCTTCTAAATCGCCGCGCATCACCTGGACTCCCTGCTGGTGCAGTTTCTCTGCTGACGCGTCACTGCGTGCCAGTCCAAGCACGTCCACGCCGCGTGCCTGCAGTTTTTTCACAATGGCCGAACCGATAAAGCCGCTTGCGCCGGTCACAAAAAGTCGCATATTCGTACTCCTATTTCTGGCTGTTGAAGCACTATGATAAAAGTCTGCGGCGCGGCGAAAAGTCGTGAGCTTATACAGGTATAGGCACTAACAGGATAACGCCATGACCCAACAAGACGACAATCTGCTCGGCAACTACCTGCGTGAACGACGTCAGCGACTGGATGCTGGCAAACTCGGCTATCCGTTGCTGCGGCGTCGTACGCCCGGATTGCGTCGGGAAGAAGTGGCGGTGCGCGCCTGCGTCAGCACCACCTGGTACACCTGGCTGGAGCAGGGCAGAGGTGGTGCGCCCTCCGAAGAGGTATTGGAACGGTTATCCAAAGCGTTGGAGCTAAGTGCCGCCGAGCGCGACCACCTTTTTCTGCTGGCGCAGAATCGTTTGCCGGGCGTCACCTGGCAGGCGGGCGTGGATGTTTCACCCTCGTTGCAACGCGTCCTGGATAGCATGACGCACACGCCCGCGCTGGTGAAAACCGCTGAATGGCAGGTGGTGGCGTGGAACCATGCGGCGACCAAAGTATTTGTGGATTACGCCCAACTGCCGCCGGAACAGCGCAATATTCTATTAATGATGTTCAGCAATGAAGAGATGAAAAAACGCCTGCCGGATTGGCATCAGGTCATGCGTAACATGGTGGCGAATTTCCGTGCCGACGTAGCACGTACCGGTGCCAGCGAGCATGTGCGCACGCTGGTGGAAGAACTCAGCGCGATGAGCGAAACCTTCCGTCAACTGTGGCAATCGCAGGAAGTGAGCCAGCATGGCGAAGGGATAAAGCAACTGTGGCTACCGGACGAAGGCGTGCTGGAACTCGAATACAGCACCTTCGCCGTTGAGGGTAAGCCCGGCCTGAGCCTGGTGGTGTTTAATCCTCGCTTGCCGAGAGATCGTGAGACGGTGGCGCGTCTGATGGCACGTCCGTAGCCGCGCGCAGGTTGGCGTCCATTGCATCCAGCGCCGCCTGATTCTCCAGTCCCCACTGGTACATCTGTTCGATTGGGGCTGCAAAGGTCTGTCCCAGCGGCGTCAAACGGTAATCCACTTTCGGTGGAATCACGTCATACACATGGCGGGCAATCAATCCGCGCTGCTCCAGCTCTTTTAATGTTTGAAACAGCATCTTCTTCGAAATTCCCTGCAGGCTGCGCTGCAACTCGCCGGTGCGCGCACGCTGTCCCGGCCAGTGATAAAGCGCGTGCAGCACCATGCTGCTCCACTTCAGCGAGAACAAATCCATCAAGCGACGCGGCGGGGAATCCGCATAAAAAAACAGCTTGCCGTCAACCCAGGCTGGCATCAGTGTCACTCCTCTATGGTCACCAAAAGGTAACTACTATCATTTCTGCACCACGTTGACTATAGTCTGCCGCCTTCAACTCAATAACGCCAGCACCTTGCGGAGGCACCATGAAAATCAACGCATTAGTCGCACACGACGCGGCAAAACCTTTAGTATCCAGCCAGATCGCGCTGCGTCCACTGCAACCGCAGGACGTTAAAATCGATATTCTGTACTGCGGCGTGTGCCACTCCGATCTGCATATGGCACGTAACGAATGGGCGGTGAGTCGTTATCCGCTGGTGCCGGGCCACGAAATCATCGGTCGCGTGCGGGAAACCGGCGCAGCGGTCACAAACTTCAAGGTCGGTGATGTGGTGGGTGTCGGCGTGATGGTCGATTCCTGTCGTGAATGCCATTTCTGCCAGCAGCAGGAAGAGCAGTACTGCGAAGCCGGATTTACCGCGACCTATAACGGTATCGACAAACACACAGGCGACAGCACCTGGGGCGGCTATGCACAGAATGTGGTGGTCGATCAGCATTTTGTGGTGTCAGTGCCGCAGAACCTGCCGCTGGCAGGCGTTGCGCCGTTGCTGTGTGCGGGCGTCACCGTTTGGTCACCGCTGCGTCACTTCAAGGTGCAGGCCGGCGACAAAGTCGGCGTAGTGGGCTTAGGCGGGCTTGGGCATATGGCGGTAAAACTGGCGAGTGCGATGGGTGCGGAAGTGACGCTGTTCACTACCTCTCCGGAAAAAGGTGCCGATGCGCGACGCCTGGGGGCCAGTCGCGTGGTGGTCTCACGCGATGCGGAACAGATGGCAGCGGCGCGAACCTCTCTCGATTTCATTATCGACTGCGTGTCCGCGCCTCACGATCTCGATCCCTACCTCGCCACGCTCAAAACCAATGGTCGTTTGGTGCTGGTAGGCATTCCGGAACAACCGCATCAGGCACCTGACGTCACGCCGATGGTCTTCCGTCGCCTGAGCATCAGCGGCTCATCCATCGGCAGCATCAAAGAGACGCAGGAGATGCTGGATTTCTGCGGCGAACACAACATCACGGCAGATATCGAATTGATTGCGGGTGAAGCAGTCGAAGATGCATTCGCGCGCATGCTGAAAGGTGATGTGAAATATCGCTTTGTGATTGATATGGCAGCGACCCGCTGGTGATAAAAGTTGGCGATTTCAGCCTGAAATCGCCAGCTCAACATGACTTCAGTTGCATCCCCACGCACAGTGAGAAGTGCTGCACGAGCTGCGCCGCACTAAGATTGTCGTGATGCGATAACCCCGCTGCGACAATTTCCAGCACATTTTCGCCACAGGCGATATACAGCGGATCGATGGAAATAATGCTGCCCGCTGCGTGCTGATGCGACTGGGTAATCACGCGGCTTTTCCACACGATAAAACGCTGTTCTCCCATCAGGCTATACGCCCCTGGCCACGGATAAGCGACGCCGCGAATCAGAGCATGAATCTCATCGGCAGACTGATGCCAGTGAATCTGCCCATCCTCAGGCTTTCGTTGTCCCGGTTCGCTGGCGAGACTTTCATCCTGCACGCGTTCAATCAAACTACCCGCCCGCAGAGCGCGCAGCCAGTTTGGCAACTGTTCACGCGTGGTGCGTACCAGTTTGCGATGTAATGAAAGCGCCTCATCTTCATCAGTGATAGCGACACGGCTTTGCGCCAAAATTGGCCCGCCGTCTGGCACGTCATTAATGCGATGTAGCGTCACCCCGGTTTCACGCTCATTGCGGATAATCACCCAGTTGAGATGCGCACGTCCGCGATAGGCGGGCAGCAGCGAAGCATGCACATTGAATGCGCCTTTTTTGGCGGTGGCAATCATGGCAGGAGAGAGCGCTTGTCGATAAGACAGGGTCAAAATCGCATCGGGTTGCAGCGACGCTACTTTGGCAATCCATTCTGGCGTATTGATATCGTCCGGACAAAACACCGGGATCTGTTGCTGCAGCGCCATGGCTTCAACCGAGTCAAAGAAGCTATTTTCCTGATGGGCTCCCGCGTGGGTGAACACGCACACCACTTCAAATCCCACTTCCTGCAAACTTTCCAGCGCCGCGCATCCCATCTCATGATACGCACATAACACGACTTTCATTCTTCCGCCTGTGAACACTGATTAACGTTTGGTGCTTAGCATAATAGGGGAAGATTATGCCTGGCTTAAACCATGCAGTTGATCGCTGTTAATTCGTCAAAGGCTTGTTTATGTCCTTAACTCTCCGCTGCGTCATTAGTGACTAACAATGCCGAGGACTTCTGCCATGAGTTATACGCTATCTGCAGTGCTTCTTTTAGGGAGTTGGGAATTGCCCAATCTGCTGGAACATGGCAAACCAATCTTCCATATGCCAGGTGGTGGTCACGCGCTCGCCGTTAAGCAAGTGGAATTCGTGCAGGCGCACGCTAATGCGACGACCGGTTGGCGCAATGCCCATAAACTCACCCTGGTGCGTACCGGTAATTTCTGCACGCACAGCAATCTTTCCAGGCTCCTGAAGCATGTCGTGCACGGTGATGTTGATATCCGGGAACGCGGCGATAAAACCTGCCAGCAGTGGCTTAAATCCTTCTGGTCCCGGCCCCTGACCTGGCGCCAGTGGGATGTCATCCCAATCTTGTGTGACCGCCAGATCCAGCAGATCGGGATTTTTGTCACTAAAAGCGCGATAGAGGTTTTCTACCGCAGTACGTTCAGCTTGCAGGCGTTGGTTCAGTGGTTGTGTCGCAGACATGTTGGAAACCTTATTGGATTAGTTAGCGGTGCATCTCACCGGCTTGTGCAGTATTCCTGAATCTGACACTATCCATCTAACAAATGATTGATATAGAGCTTTATACAAAATATGAATTTTGAAGGATTCGATCTCAACTTGCTAGTGGCATTCAATGCCTTAATGCTGGAGCGCAACGTCACTAAAGCGGCGGCACTGGCTGGCGTAAGCCAACCGGCGATGAGTGCCGCGCTTTCTCGCTTGCGCCGTGTCTTTGACGATCCGCTTTTTATCCGCAGCGCAGAAGGCTTGTTGCCCACGGCGAAAGCGCAGGAGATTGCGATACCGGTGGCCGATGCGTTAGGGCAGGTGCGTCATTTAATGAAGCCCGCAGAGGTCTTTGATCCCACAGCCAAACAGCGCAGTTTTACCCTGGGATTGACGGAGTATCCGATGCATGTGCTGCTGCCCGCGTTAACCAAAAAGCTGGCGGCAGTGGCACCTCATTGCACGATTCATGTGCGGTATTTTATTGATCGTGATGAGGTTGTGGCGCTACTCGATGCGGGCAAGATTGATATTGCCGTAGGCGTACCGCCAACCAAAGCAGAAAACCGAATTCTTTCCGAGCCATTGCTACGTGATGACTTTGTCACCTTAGTCGGGCGCGACCACGAAGCCGCGCGTAAAGGCATGAACCTGCAAGCGTTTCTCTCAATGCGCCACATCCTGGTGTCACCGGAAGGCAACCATTACGGCTTGGTGGACCAACAATTGCGAGAGCAAGGTTTAGCGCGCATCATCAGTCTGACGTTGCCCACCATGTTTACCGTGCCCGCGCTCTTACCGGGAACGGATTATGTGGCAACGGTACTGCGCCGCGTGGGCACCACTTCAGCCAGCCAGGGCGACATCATCATGTTTGAACCGCCGTTGGCGCTGCCCTCGATTCCATTTGATCTGCTTTGGCATCGCAGGACGCAGGACAGTGTGGCGCATCAGTGGTTACGCGGTGTGATCGCGGAAGTAGGAGCAGCATTGTAGATCAAACCAGCGGCGGGTACGTGTTGCCGCTTTTGCATAAACCTCCCATGTTACTCGACACAATAAAAACCAGGCCACTTTGCAAACCTGTTTAACATCAGACCAGGAGTAACAGCCATGCTGGGGATAATCCGCGTATTAACCCATCCAGATCAGCACTTTGTCGAAGAACATGGTCGGCTGATTTATCAGGAGTATGCTATCAACTCAATTAGCCGGGCGATCCCCGATCAGCACAAAGGCATTTTTGATGATGCCAGTGAAGCGCTGGCGGTGCCTAAGATCGTTACGCTCGGGCGGCAATTAGAGTCCGACGGCTGCAATGCGCTGTTTCTCAGCTGCGCCGCCGATCCTGGCCTTGCGGCATTGCGCGATGCCGTATCGATTCCTGTCATCAGCGCCGGTTCGGCATCGGCAAGCATTGCGCGTATGCTCAAGCGTCCTGTCGCGGTGATGGGGATTGGCGCGGCGGCCCCGGCGCCTTTCCGTCAGTTGCTGGATGAATCCGTGCGCTACGCGCGTCCGGAAGGGGTGCTGAACACTACGGACTTGCTGAGCGCAGAAGGTCGCGCCAGCGCCCTGGCCTGTGCGGATAGTCTTTATCGCGATGGCATTGAAGTCATCGCCTTCTCATGCACCGGTTTTTCCACCATCGCGCTAGGCGACAGCATTCGCCAGCAGTTAGGGAAAGTGGCGGTGGATGCGGTGAGTGCGGCAGGCCTGTTTATCAGCCAGTTAGCCCCGCAATCCGCGCGATAACCTGCTCGCGCCGCTGCCCGGCGGCGCATAACATCCTGTAATCGTTTTTTTGTGATCTCCGCGATAAACAAATCCCGCCTCGCTCCGATAACTCCCTTACCAGAATTTACAAAAACAACATTCGCAGGAGAGGGAACATGGGGCTGGTATCCCGTTTACGTAATGTACGCATCACCCGAAAATTGTCAGCAGGATTTGGCATCGTGTTGCTGTTAGTGGCATTAGCCACCGGCATCAGCGTGCAGCGTTTCAATGCGATTCATGACATCTATCAGAAAACCAATCTGATCTACGACATCAACATTGAGGTGTTCCAGGCCAAAATTAACCGCCTCAAATACCTGTATGGTGATGAT
The DNA here is from genome assembly GCF_009829935.1 of Pantoea sp. Seng. Taxonomy (NCBI): domain Bacteria; kingdom Pseudomonadati; phylum Pseudomonadota; class Gammaproteobacteria; order Enterobacterales; family Erwiniaceae; genus Pantoea; species Pantoea sp. Seng. The sequence goes on from NZ_SZZV01000006.1 coordinate 43,773, forward strand.
AAATCCGGCAAGGTGATGGCCGAATACGTCGCTCATGCACAGCAACTGAATCGCGAGGCTAAACAACTCTCCTGGACAGACAATGCCCGCGCGCTGGTGGATGAACTGGATACTCATCTCGCCAGCTTCCAAAACAGTATTGGCGCGATGACGCAAGCCACGCAGCAGCTAAATAGCCAGCGAGCACAGCTCGATTCCCTGAGCCAGCAAGACATGACTTCGCGCTATATGCAGTTGATCCGCACGCCAGTGACCAATCCAGAACTGACCAATCAGATCTATGAACAGCTCTTCGCCATCAGCAACGTGCGTGAAGAAGCCTGGGCGCTGCGCTTCAATGTCTCCGATACCCTGCGCAATACCTTGCAAACTCATTTCCAGCAGGCCGATCAGGGTATGAAAGCCTTGTTGGCTCAGCTGCCACCAGAACAGCAGGGCGGATTTACCGCGCTGTGGCAGGATACCGAACGCTTTAAAGATCTCAGCCTGCAAGCGGCGGACAGCTATGGTCAGCTGCGTGCGTCAGAAGACACGGTAAAAGTCGCGGGTGATAAGAGCAGTGCGGCGATCAAAAAGATCATTGCTATCGTCAAGGAGCGCAATGATGAACTGGCGAACGGTTCAGCAACGCTATCCCTGTTGATTGGGGGGCTGGCGATTCTGTTTGGCGTACTGGTAGCGTGGTACATCATCCGTCAGATTACGCGTCCGGTATTCCACAATCTTGAGCTGGCGGAGCGCATTGCCAGCGGCGATTTAAGCTCGCAGTTTACCACCGATCGTCATGATGAACTCGGCAAGCTGACCTCGGCGATGGGGCGGATGAACGACCGTCTGCGCAGTATGATTGGCGATGTGTTGCATAGCGTCAGCAGCGTGTCGCAAGCCGCTAGCGAGATCAATCAGGGCAACCTCGATTTGTCATCACGTACCGAGCAGCAGGCGGCGGCGGTGGTGGAAACGGCTGCCAGCATGGAGCAGTTAACGGCTACCGTTAAAAATAACGCCGAGAACGCGCGGCAGGCCAGCCAGATTGCCGCAGAAGCTTCACACAATGCGAATCAGGGCGGTAAAGCGGTGCGCGATGTGGTCAGCACCATGGGGGAAATCTCCGACAGCTCGAAGAAAATTGCCGACATTACTGCCGTCATTAACAGCATCGCTTTCCAGACCAATATTCTCGCATTGAACGCGGCGGTCGAAGCGGCCCGAGCCGGTGAGCAGGGGCGTGGTTTTGCCGTGGTCGCCAGTGAAGTGCGCAACCTGGCACAGCGTAGCGCCGGTGCAGCGAAAGACATCGAACAGTTGATCAGTGAGTCGGTGAGCCGCATCAGCAACGGGCATCAGCAGGTAGCGCGTGCTGGCGAAACCATGGATCAAATTCTCGGTAGCATTGCGCGCGTGAATGAGATCATGGAGGAAATTTCTGCTGCTTCCGATGAGCAGAGCCGTGGCATTGAGCAAATTGCTCGCGCGGTAGGTGAACTTGATACCACTACCCAGCAAAACGCCACGCTGGTGAGCGCATCCTCGCATTCGGCAAACTCGCTGGAAGAACAAGCGATGATGTTAGAGCGGTTGGTCGCGCAGTTCCGCTTGCAGGGAGCGGGGCGTTAAGTTTGTTCAAGGATGGGGCGGCCTGATGGCCGCCTTCTTTTTATAACGGCCTGCGGTGATCGTCTTTATTCAATGTCCACAGTGCGGCAAAGCTCACCAGCGCTGTGCCCATCACATACCAGGCCGGAATATCCGCATTACCGGTCTGTTTCATCAAACCGGTAATAATCAGCCCCGCACAGCCAGAAAACAGCGCATTCGACAGCGAGTAGGCTAACCCAAGCCCGGTGTAGCGCACGCGCGTCGGGAACATCTCCGCCAGCATCGCGGGCCCCGGCCCTGCAAGCATGCCGACCAATGCCCCGGCCACAAACACCGCCGCCGCTTTGATCAGCAAGCCGTTTAGTGGGTCCTGCAATACTTTCAGCAGCGGGAATGCCAGCACCAGCAACAAGAAGGTCGCCAGTAACATCACTGTGCGTCGTCCTACGCGATCGCTCAGGATACCCGCAGGCAGGATCGTTGCCGCAAAGCCGAGATTCGAGATCACCGCAATCAGCAGCGCCTGATTGAAGCCGGTATGCAGCGCTGCCTGCAAATAGGTGGGCATGATCACCAGATAGGTATAGCCCGCTGCGGACCATACCATCAGTCGTCCGATCCCCAGCATAATGGCGCGTACAGTGGCACTGACCGACGCGCTTTCTGCATTGGTTGCTTGCTCAAACTGTGGAGACTCTTCTAAGCCCGACCGTAGCCAAAGTGCGATAGCGCCTAGTGGCAGTGCGAGCAGAAACGGGATGCGCCACCCCCAGTCAATCATAGCTGCGCCTCCGATGAGCAACGGCAAAACCGCCACCACGGCCACGCCCGCCAGTAATCCAAACGCCACGGTCAGAGACTGCCATGCTCCGTAAAAGCCGCGTTTGCCCGGAGGCGCAAATTCCGTCATCAGTGACACTGCGCCGCCGTACTCTCCACCTGCGAACAACCCTTGCAGGATGCGTAACGCGGTAATCAGCAGCGGTGCAGCAACGCCAATGGAGGCATAAACCGGCACCAGACCGATCGCAGCGGTCGCGAGCGTCATCAATATCAACACAGCGATCAATACCGGCTTGCGTCCATAACGATCGCCCAACCTGCCGAACACTACCGCGCCTAAAGGACGAAAAAAGAAGGCCACGGCAAATGCCGCATAGGTCAGGATGAGACTGGTGAGGGCACTTTCGCCCTCAAGCTGGAAGAAGTTTTTAGCCATCAGCGTGGCCATAAAACCGTAAACGGCGAATTCATACCACTCAATAAAATTGCCAACGGATCCGGCAATGAGCACGCGCTTGTGTGCCGCAGAAAGAGACATGACGTTTTCCTATCAACAGGGGGCAGTGAACATCCTGCGTTCAAGCTGCTGATGTGACAACCGCTGGCGCTAATCAGCTGCTGAAAATCGCTGTGGGTTCAAAGTTTTCACTGATTAAGTGGCTGACAAACAGGCTTCGTCTTACAAACCTTTTTCGTAATTAATCGCTTCCTTTATTTTTATCAAAGCCGATTGCAAATCATGCAGGCTTACAGAACCCAGCGCCAGCCGGATAGCCTGCGGCACGGTCGCCGAGGTACTGAAAGGTTCTGCAGTTGATACGGAAATTCGACTCTGCAGCAGGCGTTTTACCACGCGCTCCGCCCGAGCCTCTTCAGGTAACACAATCCAGATAAAATAGGCATTCGGATGTCCATAGCAGGTAAAATCCTGCAAGATTGTTCGCGCCAGGGTTTGACGTTGCCCGGCATCTCTTCGCTTCTCTTCCTCAAGTTGTGCGACGTATCCCTCTCGCAACCAGTCGCAAACGAGGGAGGTCATTAATGCGGGCGTGTTCCAGCTAGTAGCGCGAATCGCGCGTTCCAGTGCATCACGATGTACCGCAGCAGACACTACGGCACCGACTCTCAACCCCGTCGCCACGTTCTTAGAAAAACCAGTGACATATATCGTCCTTTCAGGGGCGTAATAGGCCAGGGGTGCTGGAGGTCGCGGCTCAAGATAGGCGTAAGCCGCATCCTCAATGATAAGTAAATTATATTTTCGGGCAATTGAACCGATAGTTTCTCTCTGTTCGCTACTGAGCACCCAGCCCAGCTGATTATGCAATGTAGGCATGGTGTAAATGGCGCGAACCCGCCTGCTTTGGCAAACGGTTTCCAAAGCCACAAGATCAGGGCCAGAAGGATTGACGGGGATAGGGACGAGTTCCAGATGGTACAGGCTGGCCAACACTTTAAAGCCCGGATAAGTCAGAGCATCAACCGCGACAACATCACCCGGTCTCAATAAACCCATTACGGTTATCGCCAAACCCTGTTGCGCGCCATTGACCATCAAAACGTTTTTGGCTTGCGTAACAACTCCCATATTGCTCAGGTAAGAGGCAACCGCTTCACGGTCGTTCAAACGCCCGGCATAAGGCTGATAGCGCAATAACGATTTGATGTCACCGCGTGTCGCAAGTTGTCGCAGTGCACTGCGTAGACGGTCAGCTTGCTCTGGCAGGGAAGGGGTGTTGAAATTCAGATCTAATACATCTGGTGCAACTCGCTGTTGATCATCACTTGATCCCAGTGGGCGCAAAATTTCCCTGACAAAGGTTCCCCGACCGGTTTCTCCCTTCACCAGTCCCATGGCTTCCAGCTCACTGTAAATACGCGTTGCGGTGGCTAATGAGATAGCACGCTCGCTGGCGAGTGCTCTGTGCGTGGGCAATCGTGTCCCTGCGGGCAAATGGCCGAGTTGTATCGCGCTGGCGAATTCATCAACGATAACTTTATAGCGAGCCTTCATCCAATGTATCCATGACAATTTTTTGATTGTCATTAATGCTGTCATTTACGCTTTAAAGCGTCAACGGTGGGTAAGTCAATGAATCAAGGTGGCGTTTATGGCGACTAGCAGCAACACAAGCGTATCTCACGCTAACCATTCTGGATTACAAGGATGGATGAGTGGATTTATCGGGATGGTTATTTTTAGTGGATCGTTACCGGCTACGCGTGTGGCGGTACAAAGTTTCGATCCTTTTTTCCTGACTTTCATACGCGCTTCAATTGCAGGAGTGCTGGCGGTCCTGATCATTTTAGCCCTTCGACAACGCCGACCTGCGCCCGGACAGTTTTTTTCATTGCTGATTGTCGCGCTGGGTGTCGTGATAGGTTTTCCTTTGTTCACTGCGCTGGCGTTACAGCATGTCAGCTCAGCACATTCGATCGTTTTTATTGGATTGCTTCCAATGTCTACCGCGCTTTTTGCCGTGATTCGTGGAGGCGAACGGCCGCGAGGAGCATTTTGGTTGTTTTCCACTCTCGGTTGTCTATTGGTGATGGGGTTTGCGCTGGTGCAGAGCGCAGCGGCATCACTGACCGGTGACCTCTTGATGTTAGCGGCGACGTTAGTTTGCGGCCTGGGTTATGCGGAAGGCGCAATGCTTTCTCGACACCTGGGTGGGTGGCAGGTCATATGCTGGTCACTGATCCTTTCACTGCCGATCATGTTGCTGGCAACAGTGATGACGGCTCCTCTCAGTTTTGAACCTGTTCAGGCGTCTGCATGGTGGGCTTTAGGATATGTATCGCTGTTCAGCATGCTGATTGGTTTCATCTTTTGGTACAGGGGGCTGGCAACCGGCGGTATCGCCAGCGTAGGACAACTGCAGCTGTTACAGCCTTTCTTTGGCCTGATTTTCTCAGCCTGGTTACTTCATGAATCCATTCATACATCCATGCTGGTGGTGACGGCAGCCGTTGTATGTTGTTTGGCCGCTGCACGTAAATTTGAGCGGTAGCTTTACAAAATCCTGACGAACCTTGCGCAGTTGTTAAGCGCAAGGTAAATATTCTTAAAATAAACCGCACCGCTCGCGGTTTTTCCCGTTAAACTGCTTTTCTTGTCGATCAGACTTTTCCAGTGAATGAATTATTACTCACCTGATGATAGCCATCTGAAGCGGCGTTCACAGCGCTTCGTTCGTCGTATGTTTATCATGCGCCAGCTTGGCACAATTTTATGTTTCTTCCCGATTCTCTCGGTATTGATGGAGATGCATCGCGGAGTGGCGTTCAGCGCCCTGTTATTTATCAATGCATTTATCTGGCCGTGGGTGGCTTATCGCCGGGCATTGCGTGCCGAAGACGCCACCGGCACCGAACGGCATAACTTAACGCTGGACGCGGCATTTGGCGGTATTTGGGTAGCGCTGATGGCGCTTAGCCCATTGCCGTCATTTATCATTATGGCGGTGCTGGCCTCGGATCGTTATGCGGCAGGAGGCGCAGCGCAGTTAATCGCTGCCATGCAGGCTTTCCTCTGCGCTTTCGTTATGGTCTGGCTGGTGGATGGCGCGGGTGTCAATCTCACATTCAGCCCGCAAACCGTCTGGCTGACATTGCCGCTGGCAACCTGCTATATGCTGGTATTGAGCGTGACGTCCTACAATTTGACCTGGCAATTACGTAAACGAAACCGTGAACTGGAGCGTATTGCGTTAATGGACCCTGGTCTGGAGATCCCTAACCGCCGTCTGTTTGAACGTCGTCTGGAGAGCGAATTCCTGAGTACGCGTCGTGGCGACAGCGCGGGGTATCTGCTGCTGATGGATCTTGATTACTTCAAGTCGGTGAATGATACCTGGGGCCACGAAGCCGGGGATTTTTTACTGGCAGAGATTTCGGCACTGCTTCGTAATCATGTGGGATTGCAGGATATTCCCGCGCGTTTCGGCGGTGATGAGCTGGGCGTGATCGTGCACCATGCGACCGATGAGACGGTGGTAGCGTTGGCAAATCGCTTAAAGGAAAAAATCGCTCAGGTGCGCCTGCCAGCGTCGGCGGAGTTTCGCTGCTCGGTGAGTATCGGCATTGCTTCAGCCGCCAACGCCGAGTCCTTGCGCCATTGGTTACGCCATGCAGATGAAGCGTTATACGAGGTAAAACGCGCCGGACGAAATGGTGTGCGGCTGTGGGTCCCGCCGCAACCACCGTTGGCCGGCGCCGCCTGATCAGGCAAACGTCGGTTCGCAATTCACCGGGAAGTTGAGTGAATTGGCCACATAACAGGCCTCATGTGCCTGATGATGTAACTCACGCGCGCGATCCGCATCTGCCGGATCGCGCAGCGAAATGCGCGGTTTCAGCGTGATTTGCGTGAAACGACCCCGAGCGCCTTCCACCATGGTGCCTTCCGCGGCATCCTCATAAGCTTCCACCACAATTCCCGCGTCCGCGCACAGGTGCAAATACCACAGTTTGTGACAGGCGGAGGCCGAAGCCAGCAATAACTCTTCAGGATTCCAGCGCGTGGCATCGCCACGAAATGCCGGATCGGCGCTCAAAGGCATTATGGGTTTGCCGTCTGCCAGCATCTCACTGTTACGATCGTAAGCGGTGTAAGAGGAGGTGCCGGTGCCGCGATTGCCGGTCCAGCGGACCGTGACCTGATAGTGGTGTTCCCGTGCCATAGCTGAAGTTCCTTTTGTGGGGTAATCGGCGGTCAGTTTACTGTGTTTGCTGGCGTGGCGGGAAGGCTCTGATCAGCCACCGCGCGTCAAATCCTCAATATCCAGCGTTTCAGTCTGACAAATGGAGATCAGGCTGGCGGCTTCATCACTTAGCCGTACAAAGGTATGGCGCATCGTACTGTCGATGTAAGCGCTGTCACCTTGTGCCAGCCGCAGCGGTGCATAGAGCTGCGTATGCAACATCACTTCGCCTGACAAAACATAAATGAACTCTTCACCGGCATGCTGGGACCATGCTTCCGGCGGCGGCAACTCGCGCGTCTCAATTCCCATCACCACCGGAATCATCCCTTTCACCAGCAGTTCGGCAGCATGCACTTCATAACGAAAATAGGGGTTGGTAAAGGCTAATCCTTTACCGGCCAGTGTGTAAGTGCGGCGGCCCTGAATGGCGGTGCTCGCCACCGAAGGCAGGGGCAACTCTTCGGCGAACAGTTCGGCCAGAGAGTAATCAAACGCGCTGGCAATCTTGGCAATGGTATCGAATGAAGCGGATACCTGGCCTTTTTCAATCTTCGAAAGTGTCGAAATAGACACGCCACTCAACTCGGCGACCTGCTCCAGCGTCAATTCTCGCGCCTGACGTATCGTTTTGATTCGCAGTCCAAAATCTTGTTCGCCGGTTAAGGCGGCGCCCAGCCCGGAGGCTTCATGCTGTCGGGTGGTTTTCATTGGCAATGATTCTTCTGCTAAGTGAACTGGACAGTTAATTTCTCACATATGATAAAAATTATCACATAAGAAAATTGTATTGGTCTAAATGTGAGCAGAGTAGCAGTTTAAAAGAAAACTTCTGGGAGCTGCTATGAACATAACCACCATCGCCAGCATTACACTGCCCGCGTTTTACGATAAAGCCCGCAACCTCAACAACCTGCTGAGTTGGATGGAACAGGCAGCACAGGAAGGTGCCGACCTGGTGGTGTTTCCGGAGCAGGTTTTACAAGGCTATCTGCCGGATACGCTCAACTGGAACGGCGAAGCGGTGGCGTGGCAAATGGCGCAAGCCGAAGTGGTGACCGAAGGTGAGAGCGTGCAGGCCATGCAAAAGCTCGCCACGCAACTGGGCTTGCATGTGGTTTTCGGCATGACCGAGCGCCATCCTGAACGTGCCGAAGTACTGTTTAACAGTGCGGTGCTATTGGGGCCAGACGGTTTGCTCGGCGTGTATCGCAAAGTGCATCAGCCGGGCGATGAGAAGCACGTCTACTATCCTGGCAGCGATTTTCCGGTGTTCAGCACGCCAATTGGCCGCATTGGTATGTTGATTTGCTACGACAAAGTGTTCCCGGAAAGCACTCGCGAGCTGGCGCTGAAAGGCGCGGACATCATGATCATGCCCACCGCATGGGGCTATGCCGGAGACGGCAGTGCAGGCGATGCCGATCCCATGGTGGATAGCTACACGCTGTTTGGCCGTGTGCGCGCACTGGAAAATCAATGCTGGATGATCGAATCCAATCTGTGCGGCCAGCACGGCAATCTTCACTATCACGGCCACAGCCGCATTATCGATCCGCTGGGAAATATCGTGGCTGACAGTGGCACCACGGAAGGCATGGCGATTGCCCGCGTCGAGGTGCAGTCCGCCATCCTGCGCGCCCGCAGCAGCGACTATCTCGGCTATCACTTCCTGAAAGATTACGTTCCGGTGCAGGCCCCGCCTTCGCCGTTGACGGTTCACAATCGCCACGCGCGACCTTTGGGGGAAAACCATGAGTAAAGTTCTGGAAGCCGCTGGCATCCACAAAAGCTATCCCACGCCGGAGGGTGAGGTGACGGTGCTGCGCAACCTCAACTTCCATGCCAATCGCAATGAATTCGTCTCATTTGTCGGGCCCAGCGGCTGCGGCAAATCGACGCTGTTCAACATCATCACCGGGCTGCTAATGCCCGACAGCGGCAGCATTTTGCTGAAGAATCGCGAAACCACCGGCACGCCGTCACCGGAACTCGGTTATGTGCTGCAAAAAGACCTGCTGTTCCCGTGGCGTACGGTGATCGACAACGTGATCCTCGGTCTGGAAGTGCGCGGCATGCCCAAAGCACAGGCGCGAGCCAAAGCGCGTGAACTGTTCGAACTCTACAAAATGACCGGTTACGAGCAGAAGTATCCGTCGCAGCTTTCCGGCGGCATGAAACAGCGTGTGGCATTGATGCGCACCATGGTCACCAACCCGGAAATCATCCTGATGGATGAGGCTTATAAGGCGCTGGACTACCCGCTCAAAATCTCGCTGGAAAGTGAATTGCTGAGTGTGGTGAAAGAGCAGCACAAGACGGTGATCTTCATTACGCATGATATCGAAGAGGCGGTCACGCTGTCGGATCGTGTTTACGTGATGAAAGCGCGCCCCGGTGAAATTGTGCAGGAGATTGAGGTCGATCTCGGCACGGATAGCCTGTCGATACCCGAACGCCGCCTGTCGCCGCGTTTCAATGAGTATTACGAGCATATCTGGCGCAGCATCGGCATTCAGCCTGAGCCGGTTAACTAACGAGAGGACGACATGACAATGAACTCAGTGTCTACACGCCCTACGGCTGCGGCGACGGCAAATCGCAGTTCGCGAGAAACCTTTTTCCGCTCAGCTAACGCACGTCGCTACACGCTGCTGTTCTTACAGGTGGCGATTGTGGTGCTGCTGTTGGGAGGGTGGGAGCTCGGTGTGCGCAGTGGCAACATCAACGCCTTCCTGTTCTCCAGCCCCTCGCAGGTATGGGAGGTGCTGGTCCAGCGCTTTCAGTCCGGTGAAATGGTGACTGATGTGCGCGTCACCGCCGTTGAAACCCTGGTGGGGTTTGCCGTGGGCGCGATTGGCGGCTCGATCCTGGGGTTGCTGCTGTGGTACTCGCGCTTTATCTCTGACCTTGCCGCGCCGTTTATCGCCGCGATTGGCTCAATTCCGGTACTGGCGATTGCGCCGATGACCATCATCTGGTTCGGCACGGAGATGCTTTCCAAAGTGGTGATTGTGGCGTTTTCCTGCGTGGTGGTGTCACTGACCACCTCTTATAAAGGCGCGATGCGCACCGATCCCGATCTCATCAACCTCCTGCGATCCTTCAACGCCGGACGCGGCACCATTTTCTTCAAGCTGGTGGTGCCATCCGCGATGTTGTGGGTGCTGTCGGGCTTACGGCTTAACGTTGGCTTCGCGCTGGTCGGTGCCATCGTCGGTGAATACATCTCTTCGGATAGCGGCGTGGGTCATATGATCCTGCTGGGGAGTTCCAATTTCGGTATGAACATTGTGCTGGCTGGCATCGTGCTGGTCATGCTGATGATGCTGTGTTTCAACGCGCTGGTGGCATTTATTGAACGCCTCATTCTCTCCTGGGACAGGAAATAATCATGAAAAAATTCCGTTTAGCTACGATCTCTGCCGCAGTTTGTCTGGCTTCTCTGGTGAGTGCGCACGCGGCTGACACGCCAGTGCGCATCAACCAGGCGTTTCAATCGCTGCTCTATCTGCCGCTGTATGTGGCACAAGAGCAGGGCTTTTTTAAGCAGCAGGGCGTTGATGTGAAAATCAGCACCGGTGGCGGCGGGGCGCAATCCTGGGCGGCGGTGATTGGCGGCTCGGCAGATTTCTCGATTCAGGATCCGGTGTTTGTGCCGAAAACCCGTGAAAACGGCGGCAAGGGGGTGGTGGTGGCCGGGGTACAGAACGCGCCAACCATCTTCATCTTCGGCAAAGAAGCGGCTTCTTTGCAGGACAATTTGTCACTGCTCGCGGGCAAACGTGTGGTGACCAGCCCGCAACCGGATACCACCTGGGCGTTTATGAGTTATCTGATCAAACAGAACAACCTCAAAGACGTGAAGCTGGTGCATGTGGCGATTGGCAATGAGATCCCGGCGGTGGCGGCAGGTCGTGCAGATTACGCGTTAGCGGCGGAGCCACAGGTCACCATGGCCGAAAAGCAGAACGGCTTGCATGTGGCTTATTCGTTCTCAGCCGCGCAATCCTGGTATCCGTTTGCCTTCTCTAGCCTGACGACCACACAACAATATATTGATAAGAATCCAAAGGCCGCGCAGGCCGTCGTGACCGCCTTTGAACAGGCCTCACGCTTTATCTACAAGCATCCGGCTGAGTCGGTGACCATTGCACGTAAATACTTCCCCGCGTTGCCCGAGGAGGTGGTGAAAACCGCAGTGCAGCGTGAAATCGATGCCAAAGGCTATCCGGAGAACGTGCTGGTGTCGCAGAAGGCCTGGGATAACAACATGAACATCGCGCTATATGCCAAAAACATTAAAGCCTATCCCTCAGAAGCTACGTCGTATCAGAACAACGTAAATACCGAGTTGGCGACCAAGGCCAAAGAAGCGGTTGATGCGATGGGTGATAAATAAGCCATCACCGACTGTCGCCAGGTTACGGGCGTACCGCTGTGCGCCCGCATTTAAGAGGAATGATTATGGATGCACTGACACTTCGACTGGCATTGATACAGCGCCATTGTGCGGCTGATGCGGTAGAGCTGGAACACCTGCTCACCGATTGTGAAGCGCGTGCGGCGGGCGTTAGCGCCTTTGCTGCGCAACATTTCGCGCCAACGTTGCTGCCGGCAAACGCGTGGGTTTCATCGCTGCATCCGCCGCTGGAGTTGCCCCATGAGTGAGTTGATCGATGTCTCGATGCTGACGCTGGCACAGCAGTTGCGCACACGGCAGACCAGCGTGCCAGAACTGGTTGAAGCCTGTCTGGCGCGTGAGGAAATTACACGCGATCTCAATGCGTTCAATGAAGTTTATGTGTCTCAGGTCCGTCAGACGGCCAAAGCCAGCCAGCGCTTACTGGAACAGGGCTACGATCTGGGCCCGCTGCATGGCATGCCGATTGCCATTAAAGCCAATATCGATTTGGCCGGTGAGGAGATGCACGCGGGCAGTCAGATACTCAGTGGCAATATCGCCCAGCGTGATGCGGTGGTCGTGCAGCGTCTGAAGCAGGCGGGCGCGTTAATCATCGGCAGCACCAATATGCATGAGTTCGCCTGGGGCGGCACCACCAACAATCCGCACTACGGTGCCAGCAGCAATCCCTGGGATGATGCCCGCATTCCTGCCGGTTCCAGCGGCGGTTCGGGTGTCGCCGCCTCGGTGCGCAGTGCGCTGGCAACGCTGGGCACCGATACCGGGGGATCGATTCGTTTACCGGCGTCGATGAACGGGATCACCGGTTTGCGCCCGGGCGTGGGGCGACTCTCAACGGAGGGCATTTTTCCCCTCGCCACCAGTCTTGATACCGTCGGGCCGCTGGCTCGTTATGCCGAAGAGTGTGAAGTGCTGTTTAATGTGCTCGACGGCAAAACACAGCCGCTGACAGCATTACCGGAACTGGCCGGATTGCGTATTGGCTTACTGCCGGATGTGCATCAGCAGGTACAGCCCGATGTCGGCACTGCTTATGATCAAATGGTGCAGTGGTTTAGCGCAGCAGGTGCACGCTGCCAGACGCTGAGTTTGACCGGGCTTGAGCAGGCGGTGAACGCGCTGGTGCTAATCAACCTTGCGGAACCGGCTTCATTGCACGCCGCCTGGCTTGATGACCGTCAGCAAGAATACGGTGCGGATGTGCGTAAGCTGCTGCAAGCGGGACTCGCCATTACCGCAGTGGAGTATCTGCAGGCACAACGTTTCCGCACCGGTTTACGCCAGCAGTTGTTGCAGCATTTGAATCAGGTGGATGTGATTCTGGTGCCGACGCTGCCGTTTACCGCACCGCATAAAGGACTGGAAGCGATTCAAATGGGAGACCGCGAAGAGAGCGTGTTGACCGGCAACATGCGTTACAACGCGCTGGCAAGTCTGTCAGCACTGCCCGCTATCAGTCTGCCTTCCGGGTTTGATCATGCAGGGATGCCCATTGGCATGCAGCTCATTGGACGTGATGGCGCTGAGCGCAAACTGCTCGCTTTTGCGCGTCGATTCCAGCAGGAGCACGATTATCATCTGCAAACACCAACCCGGCTAAGTGCGTGAAACCCATTCCGCTGCGCGACCTGTTAATCCTGCTGCTGGTGGTCAACGGCTGGGCTTTTAACGTTATCGCCATGAAGTTTGGCCTGATGGAACTGCCGCCGCTGTTCATGCTGACGCTGCGTTTTGTGCTAGTGGCGGCGCTGTTGCTGCCGTTTCATCGCCTGACGTGGCGTCAGTTACCTGGCATGATGCTGCTGGGATTCACCTTTGGCTTTGTGCATTTCGGGTTAATGGTGATTGGCATGCAAACCACCGATGCGGGCACCACCGCCGTGTTTATCCAGATGGGCACGCCGATCGCCATGCTGCTGGCAGCATTCTGGCTCAAAGAGCGGCTGCGCTATCAGCAAATCGGCGGCGTAGTGGTGGCGTTTTTGGGCGTGATGATTCTTGCAGGCAGTCCGGCGCTGTCGCACTGGCAAAGCATTATGTGGTTATTGATGAGCGCCTGTGGTTGGGCATGCAGCACGGTGCTGATCAAGCGTTTGCCGCCGATTGCACCGCTGGCGATGACGGGCTGGCTGTCACTGTTTGCCATTCCATTGGTGGGGGTGAGTTCGCTACTCACCGAGCAGCACCAGTTCACTTTGCTACTCGCAGCGGGTTGGCGCGGTTGGCTCGGGGTCATCTACAGCGCGCTGGGTTCGTCCATCCTCGCTTATTCATTGTGGTACGGCCTGCTGAAACGCTATCCCGCCAGCCAGATTCTGCCCTGGTCACTGCTCAGCCCGGCGCTGGCATTACTGATGGGCGTGGCAATTCTGCATGAATCGCTGGATCACAGCAAAGTGATCGGCACGCTGCTGATTGTAGGAGGGATATTGCTGGCAGTGGTGCGAGGCACAGTCATGAAGAAGAGGGTGGTCGTGTAATTGGGATTTTTCAGCCGGAATGCCCAGAATTCTTTATGTAAGAGGGTTATATCGGCATATCACTCAACCCTGCTATGCGGCATGTAAGGCGCGCACGTCGGCTCAAAACCGCGAGTTAATTCCCCTATCTTCCTGATTATTACTCTCCTATTTAATTAACTCCCTCAATACAACGCTTTATTAATGTCTGGCACTAATATTTATAAATGACTGCTATTAATCTGATTCGAATAGAAAACCCTTCACTATTTTTGTGTAAACAGTCACAGTATCGACCAATTAAAATGAAAGCGTAAAGTAAAGAGAGAATGTGAAGGTTATTTGACTATATAACCTTTTGACAAATAAATATACCAGCAATGCATATAAACCCCGTTGCTTTTGAGCGTAGAACATCAATCAAGCATAAACAACTGCAACTCAACATAAGTGTATGTGAGACGTGACATGTATTCTAACGCGATATGGATCATGCTGGAGAAGTCAGTCAATATCATCGGACTGATATATATCAATTCATTAATGGCTAAATACATTGGCCCGGATAACTTTGGCAAGATAAACATCGCCACCTCGCTGTTTATCTTTGTACAGACGTTGTCATGGTTTGGTGGCCAGAATATTATTTTTAAACGCATGAGTGAGAGAGCCCGTTCAGGTATCTCTTTGGCGATGCACACGCAGAATCAGAGGCGTTTTTTCTTTCTCATCTCCTCAAGTGCAGTACTCACGTATCTCTACTTCTTTACGGATCTCACGGTCTTTATCTTTGGCGTTGCCAACTGCATCGCGACGTATTACATCGTGATGGACTTCTTTTCGATCTATAACAACACTCAATTAAAATCGAAGATCAATACGATTACCAATGTCATCGGATTGTCTTTGGCACTGATGGCCAGATTCTACATATCTCACTTTGAACTGCCGATTTACTATTTCACGATACCTATCATCATTATCCCTCTGGTCCCTTACGTCATGCGCCTTGTGTACTTTAGGCAGACCACAGCAGTCAATGAAAGTAGTAAAGGTGCTGTGATGTATAACCGCCATATGTTGTATACCGGCGGGGCCTTAATTCTGTCGAGCATATCAGCGGATATCTACACGCAGATTTCGAGTATTTTTCTGGCTAAAATGATCTCTTACTCAAATCTGGGAATCTATAGCGTTGCATTAACCATAGGAGGCGCCTGGTCATTTATCGTATTGGCATTAATAACGAGTTTCTTCTCAAAGATTTACAATGAAAAGAATCAACCTGCTGTAGATGAATTACTAAGTAAAATCAACAGGATTGTTATCCTGCTGTCTTTAGTTGTGCTAGGTGGGTTCTATCTGTTTGGTGATGACTTTATCCATTTGCTTTATGGCAATAAGTATATGGAATCTGCCGAAATTATACCCATCATCATTATTGGCACGATGTTCTCGTCACTGGGAACGATCTGCTACCGGTATATGATTAAAGAGTCCGGATACAACTACCTGGCTAAGAAGATGTTTTTATGTTGTGTATTAACCGTGCCATTTTCCTGGGTCATGATCCGTTCCTTCGGAATTAATGGCGCTGCATACTGTTTTTTGATTGTTGAAATTTTGTCTTGCACGTTACTGAATTACTTTTTCAAGAATAGAACAATCATCAAAATGCACCTCAACATTTTTAAAACGAGATAATTTCAATGAGAATGATAAAACACACAGTTAAGTCAGCTCTGAAAATTAGCGCTAATATTTCACCAGAATTCTGTGCTAAAGCCCACTACTACATTAAATTCAAGAAGAAACTTAATTTAACCAATCCTACCAATTTTAATGAAAAGATTCAGTGGCTCAAGTTCAATGAGCTGAACAATGATATCTACACTCGCTGTGCGGATAAGTATAAAGTCAGAGAATATATTTCATCCAAAGGCTGCGGTCAAATTCTGAATGAGCTTTATGGCGTCTACGATAGTCCTCAAGATATTGACTATGCTGCACTGCCTGAAAGGTTTGCGCTCAAGTGCAATCATGGTGCAGGCTACAACATCATTTGTAGTGATAAATCCTCATTAGATGTTGATAAAACCAACCGGCAGTTGAGCAAGTGGTTAAGTGAGGATTTCTCATCACTTTTTATTGAGCCACAGTACCGAAAGATTGAGAGAAAGATTCTCTGCGAAAAATTTATCGAGAATGAACGCGGTGGTTTTCCAGACGACTATAAGTTTTACTGCTTTAACGGTAAACCCTACGCCGTCATGGTTTGTGTCGGCCGTGAAAAAGGCACGCCTAAATTCTATTACTTTGACATGAACTGGAATCCGCTACCCTTTGAGGATACGGTGAAGTTGATTAATAAGTATGACCTGCCCGAGATGCCTGAGGGCTTTGTAAAAATGAAGCAGTATGCAATGAAACTGGCGAGCGATTTTAAATTCGTGCGCGCTGATTTCTATCTTCTCAATGGCGAAGTCATTTTTGGTGAACTGACATTTACGCCTTCAGCAGGTCTGGATGTCTCCCTTCAGGAAGCGGATGCCATTTTGGGTGGGCAACTGAGGTTGTGATTGGTGTGCATGGAGCGCCCCAGACAGAGTAGAGTTAACTCTGGCAGTTGATGAATAGCGGTTCGGGGATTGAGGGCGGCATAATGAAGCACTCAATCCCTTTTCATTTATTGATTCAGTTCCTGCAACAGGCGTGTATTCATGTACAGCTTCTCGCGCCCATAACTTTTCTCTTCTAATACGCCGATTCCCACAAGCTGTTTCAAATAAGCGGATGCCGTTTGACGTTTAGCGGTAGCCAGTCGCTGTACTGCATGGTAACAATCCAAAAAACTATTTGGTGAGGCACCATAGGGGTCCCATTGATGCTGTTTGTCCTGCATTAACGCCAATAACCCGTTCTCAATTTCCGTTTGCTGAAGTAGAGGCTGATCGGAATGTAACACCACGGCCTGACCGTGCAGCCAGGGCAAGGAGGCGGCAACGGTACGGTTGTTCTCCAGAGCGGGACGCCAGATGGCCAGCATGTCGATGTCACCCTGATGTAACGCCTGTCAGAGAAGTTTGATGGCACTACTATTTGCCATGGCTGTGTAAGTAAATCCCTACCGTTTAATCAGTAACTGTTGACTCAGAATGGTCTCAACTTGCGTTTCGATCAGCACGCAATAAAACGTATTTTGTTGTTTATTCTGGCTGACTGATGAGGTTGACATTGATGATTCGTTACGCGGGTGAAAAAATATCGGTAGTATTACTGGATGACCACCCGATGATTCGATTATCACTGGAAATGGCAGCCAGCCACTATCCCGATATGCAGATCACCGGCAGCTTTTCCCATAGCCACGAACTCTTATCATGGTTGCAAAAGAACGCTGCTGATGTGCTGGTGCTGGATTATATTTTGGGTGGCGATGAGCTTGATGGTTTGTCGTTAATAAAACAGATCTTATCACGCCATCCAACATTAAAGATTTTACTCTCGTCCTCCATGGAAAGCCTGGCGGTAATACGTGCCGCCTTTATGAGTGGAATCAAAGGCTATATTTCTAAACGTGAAGAGGCGCAGACGTATTTTGAAGCCATCCGTGTGATTGACAGAGGGCTGCGCTTTATTCCAGATAACATTGAAAGTGAATTAAGCAAAATACCGGTGCGAAAGCGCGATGGCGCGGTATTAGATGGGCCGCTGTATCACGCCAACGGCGAGAAGCTTTCGCGACTGGATACGCTGTTATCGCCGCGTGAAGCGGAAGTGATCCGTTGTTTCCTTGATGGCATGCAGGTAATTGAGATCGCAGAAAAATTAAAACGCAGCCGTAAAACCATCAGCGGGCACAAGCAATCGGGGATGAAAAAACTGGGGCTGACCACCGATTTAGAATTGTTTAAATACCGCGATCATCTTTTCTAACATTCAATTTTTTATTCCATTCAGCAGAGACTGGATGGTTTTACGTCAATCAGGAAGTATACACCTTATCAACACCTTGGGCGCGTCACTTTTAAAGGTGTACCGCCGCAAAACAAAGGTGAGAATCAAGTGCGTATGTCAAAGCAGTGGCAATGTATTACAGGGCAACAGCAATGCCTTAGCCGCAGTCACCGCCAGCCATGACTCGGTACTCACCGGTAACAACCGCACTGACACCACCAGCCGCATCGCACTGGCATTGAACAGTGGTTCCTCGCTTGCAGGTACGATGACCGGTTTAGACAGCTTCAGTATTGATGGCAGCGGTGGCGGGTTCGTTGAGGCGTCGGCACAGTTGAGCACGCTGTGGACGAAGAGTGATAGTTTGGCTGCCCGTAGCGGTTCGGCTCGCTCGCAACAAGTTGCGCTGCACGGCGTCGTGGGCAAGTCACTGACCTTATCCCAGGGGGCGCAGTCAACGCCGTGGGTACGGTTATCAGCGATTCAGGAGTTGGAAAACAACAATCGCATGACCCTTAACGATCAGCGTTTCAGCAATGATCTGGCCGGTACGCGCGCAGAGATGACATGGCGGATGCCTGCTCAGCTTCAACCTGATCTACAGCTTTATACCGAAGCAGCGACCAGCAAAGCACGGCATATGAACAGCCCTTAGAATGCGTCTTTCGGTGTGCGCTGGAGCTGGTAATCACAGATATCTGGCGGCATCCTGGCGCCGGAATTTTGCTCAACAGATAAGTACTCTCCTACAGCCGATGCAGCGTTCGCGGGCTAAGGTGATAAGCATGCAAGGACGTTTATTCACCCTCTGAAAGGAACATCAGTACGCCATGAAAACCGCCATTATGATCGATGACCACCCAGACCACTGCCGCGAACGCGTGATGGCGTTGGAATACAGCGGCATCGCCGTCTTAGCTGAATGCTTGCCTGTGGTTGAAGGGCTGGATCAGGTTCAACGACGGTGTCCGGACTTGCTGGTGGTTAATCTCATCAACAACCTTGAAGGATTAACGCTGCTGTCCGCATTTCGCGCAGCGTTGTCTGGACGCGGGTGCCGATGGCTATGTCATCGCCTCGGATCAACTCAGCGAATTCAAAGAGGTGGTGCGCATGGTGATGCGTGGTTACAGTTTCGCCCCAGCGCAGGATTTTCCGACGGCAGCCCATCGTCGCCATGGGGCCAGTGATGAGCAACGCTTACGCATGCTCTCCGCGCGCGAAATGACGGTGTTGATTTTGCTGGCAAAAGGCATGGGCAATAAACAGATTGGTGCGCAACTGTCGCTCAGTGAAAAAACCGTCAGTACCTATAAACATCGCCTCAAATTAAAGCTGAACATCACCTCATTAGTGGAACTCATTGACTTCGCGCGGCGCTATCATCTGCTGTAGCAGCACTCACAGTCTTAATCAGAACTCTTCCAGGCAACGAACAGCATGACGGTGTGCCGTGTGTGATTGATGAATGGGTGATGGACGAAACCCCATTGCAGCACCCAATCAACAACCATTCATCAACAGCCCGCAATCAGTGGTGCGCCTCAGCGAATAGTGCACGAATTCAAACAAATTTATCGGTAACGTACTCAGCTTCATCCCTTTTCGGAACCACAGTTGTATGAAAAATCTGTCAAAGTTGGTAATCACTTTAGGCCTGTTTTTAGCCGTCAGCGCTCAGGCTGAAGCACAAGGATGCCTGAAAGGCGCGATGATTGGTGCCGCAGCGGGGCATGTTGCGCACCATGCCGTGATGGGCGCGGTAGGGGGGTGTGTCGTGGGTCATCACATGGCCAGTAAGAAGCAAAAGGAAGCTGAAGCAAAACAGCAGCAACAAAAGTAATTGGCAGATAAGCGCTTCCGGTTTAACGTGCTGACTGCAGATTAATCCGGAGGCGATGAGCATCATCGCCGCACATCAGGAATAGATCCCCCATTATGATCACTATCGAGTCCGCTGACCCCCTCGCCCCTGAATCCCAACGTCTGATTGAACAACTCTCCACAGAGTTGGCGGCCATCACCGGGAACAACGGAAAGAGCCACTTTAATGCTGAAGCCTTGAATGAAAGACGCTCCATCTGGGTGTTAGCAAAAGATCAGCAAGGGAGAGCGGTAGGATGTGCTTCACTGCGGCCGCTATCGCATGACATCGCAGAACTAAAACGCATGTATTCGGATCGCAGCGTATACGGCGTGGGGGCGGCGCTGTTAGAACATTTGCAGCGGTGGGCCGTGAGTGTAGGCTTCGAAGAAATTCAGCTTTCAACACGCGCCATCAACACTCGCGCCGTGGATTTTTATCTTAAACACGGCTTTAAGCAGATTGAAAACTACGGCCCGTATGTTGGTCGCACCGAATCCGTTTGTTTAAGCAGAACACTCTGATCTCACCTTATCTATTCGCATCCCACATCCACATCATCTGCGTAATCGCCTGGTTAAGTTCCTCAATGCTGGCGCCGTCGCGTGCCTGAATCGATAAACCAAACATAAAAGTGCTGAAAGATGCCGCCAGCGCGCTGACATCAACATCCGGCCGCAACTCGCCCGCGGCAACGGCACGCGCGATCGCGGCGGTGATTCCGGCTCGGGTACGCTTGCGCGAGCGTGTCAGCGGTTCGGCCACGGCAGCATGTTCGGCGGAGGTGGCGCTCATGGCACCGAGGCCTACCATACATCCGGTTGGATGGCCTGGCTCGCACTGCATCTGCGCTGAGCGTCGCAACGAGGTTTCCACGGCTTCACGTCCCGTCAGATTCGTATCCCACAGGAATTCCGTTACCTGACCAAAGGTCGCGAGATAGCGCTGCACACACTCACGAAATAATGCCTCTTTCGAACCAAACGCGGCGTAAAAGCTGGGTGCGGAGATGCCGCTATTGATGCTGGCCTTGAGCTGATTCAGTGAAGTCGATTCGTAGCCCTGCTGCCAAAACAGATACATCGCCTGTTCGATCGCCTGGTCCCGATCAAATGTTCTTGGGCGTCCCATCGTCGCCATCGCGTCCTCCTGTTTAATACGTGCGGTGGATTACTATACTAAACGATACATAACTCATTGACAAAGCGAACCCGCCTTACTAGTGTATCGATCGTTACATTAGTTCAGGTCGCTCTCTTTAACTTCATCAAGGCGATATTGCACGGCTAAATATATACCAGTCGATACATAAATGATTTCAGAAGGAATTATGGAAAAAGAACTCGCACTCACCGGGGAAGATGCAGCAACAGAATCGCTGCCGATATCTGCTCTGCTGGCGCTGGCGATGACAGGCTTTATTTGCATCATCACCGAAACCTTACCCGCCGGGCTGTTGCCGCAAATGGCAGCGGGACTGAGCATCTCTAATGCGCTGGCGGGGCAGACGGTCACGGCTTATGCGCTGGGCTCGCTGATCGCCGCGATCCCATTGACCATCGCGACACAGAGTTGGCGGCGCAGAAATGTATTGCTGCTGGCTATCGCCGGGTTCCTGATTTTCAATTCTATTACGGCGCTGTCCGCAAACTACTGGCTCACGCTAACGGCACGTTTTTTGGCTGGCGTAGCAGCGGGATTGTCATGGAGTCTGCTGGCGGGCTATGCCCGCAGGATGGTGGCGATTCACCAGCAGGGCAAAGCGATGGCCATCGCCATGGTGGGCACGCCTATCGCCTTGTCACTGGGCTTACCGCTCGGCACCTGGCTGGGTGGCCTGCTGGGTTGGCGCAGCGCCTTCGCGGTTATCTCTGCCTTAACCCTTGTGCTGGTGGTATGGGTGCTGACCAAAGTGCCTGATTATCCGGGGCAATCGCGCCATGAACGTATGCCGCTATTGAAGGTGCTCACCACGCCAGGTGTGAGACCCGTGCTCAGTGTGGTGATCGCCTGGATGCTGGCTCACAACATTCTCTATACCTACATCGCCCCGTTTCTGCAATTGGCCGGATTGGGTTCTCAAGTGGATGTCGTGCTGCTGGTCTTCGGGCTTTCCGCGCTGCTGGCGATTGCTGTGATCGGGCGGCTGATCGATCGCCAATTACGCAGCAGCGTACTGGTGAGTCTGGCGGTATTTGCCCTGGTTTCATTGGGGTTTATGGGCTTTTCGCACATTCCAGCAGTGCTGTACCTCGGTGTTGCCGTGTGGGGGTTGACCTTCGGCGGGGCAGCAACGCTATTGCAAACGGCGCTCGCGGATACCGCCGGAGAGGGCGCAGATATCGCACTTTCCATGAACGTGGTGGCGTGGAACGGCGCGATTGCGGCGGGCGGCATCACCGGCGGCATTTTGTTGAATCACTGGGGCGCGCAATCATTCCCACCCGTTTTGCT
Source organism: Pantoea sp. Seng (assembly GCF_009829935.1). Taxonomy (NCBI): domain Bacteria; kingdom Pseudomonadati; phylum Pseudomonadota; class Gammaproteobacteria; order Enterobacterales; family Erwiniaceae; genus Pantoea; species Pantoea sp. Seng. Next base: position 66,018 of record NZ_SZZV01000006.1, read on the forward strand.
TGTGCTCTTGATCGTGGCATTCGTTATCGCCTGGCAAGCAAGTGAACACGGATTTAGAGCGGGCGCTCGCACGGGTCATTAATCGTTCGCTCAATATAAGGTCTGCCCCCACGTTGGAAATGTTAATCGCCGCTCACGTGGAGTGGCATCTCCCACATTAAGCGTCATGTGAACTGCCCTCAAAAAACTGGCACAGCAGCTGCCAAAGGTGCTGTGCCGCTGGGGTAAAGCGGTGGTCGGCGCTGCGTAACAGATGGCATTGGCTCTCGCGGGCGATGCGATGATTGATCGGCACCGCGATCAGATTACGCGACGTCAACGCGTCTTCAACGACTTTGGTGGTCATAAACGCAATGCCCATTCCCGCCTGGCTCAGCGCAATCGCACTGGAAAACAGGTTGCAGCTGTAGGCGGGCGTGAACACCAATCCTTCCTGATTAAACATGACGTTCATATAGCTTTGAATACCAAAGTCTTTGTCCATGCCAATCAGTGGATATTCGGCAAGATCGCTGACCTCAACCTGCTGATACAATCCGATGGGGTGATCACGATGCACAATGGCGCAGATGGGGCCGCGCAGATAACTGTGACACTTCACGCCGGGCGGACCCAGGGGGCCAAAACCCACGGCCATATCCACTTCGCCACGAGTGATCAGGCTCACCGTGGTTTGCATATCGCCCGATAAAATATCGATGAACACTTCAGGATAGCTTTGTGAAAAAGGCCGCAAGACATACTTCACCACCTCATCGACCATCCCCTGGCCGACACGCATACGGATCGAGCCGCCGCGTTTATGGCGCAAATCGCGCAGACGTCTTTCCAGGTGGCTTCTGCGTTGATGCGTTTGCGCATAATCCTCAGCCAGCAATTTCCCCGCTTCGGTGAGTACCACATTGCGTCCGCGCCGCTCCAGCAGCGGTAGTTGCATATCACGCGCCAGCTGCGAAAGCTGACGACTGATGGCCGCGGGATCGACATCCAGTGCTTCCGCCGCACGACGAATGCCGCCATGGACACCGACTTCATACAAGTATCTTATGGACTTGTCAGGATAGAGCAGCATTGCCATAGGTTTTCATTATCTGTTGTTCTCAGGTCAACAATAATAACGTTTTATACCCATTTTTTAAGCGCAATTTTATCCTCATACTCGAGATTCACTTGGTGAGGACAGAAGTAATGAAAAATATAATAAGTTATTTGCAACAGCATTCAGACGACATTCTCTCAGATATCAAAACCCTGGTGGCAGCAGAGTCACCCTCCATGGACAAGGCAGCGGTGGATCGCTGTGGCAACGTGCTGCAAGCCCTGTTCGCCGAGCGTCTGGGTATTGATGCTGTAATCGATGTACAGGAACATTACGGGAACCACCTCAAGTTCACGCTGGGCTCAGGCGACGATCAAACCGTGGTGCTCGGCCATTTTGACACCGTCTGGGATGAAGGCGAATTGCCGATGGGCGAGGAAGACGGCAAGTTTTATGGCCCCGGCATTCTGGACATGAAAGCGGGCCTGGTGCAGTCGATTTGGGCGGCGCGCGCGTTAAAAGAACACGACTTGCTGGCAGGGAAACGCATCGTTTTCCTCTGTGGCAGCGACGAAGAGGTGGGCAGCCCAAGCTCCAGTGAATGGCTTTCCCGTCATGCGTTAGGGTCATCGCAAGTGCTGGTGGTGGAACCCGCCGTGGCTGGCACCGGTGCGCTGAAGGTTGCGCGCAAAGGCACGGGTCAGTATCAAATCGTGATCACCGGCCAGGCCGCGCATGCGGGTAACAACCCTGAAGAAGGTATCAGCGCGGTGCAGGAGATGGCACATCAGGTGCTGTTCCTGCATGGATTGAATGCACCGGATCGCGGCACCACCGTCAACGTGGGTATTGCGCAGGGCGGTAATCGCATCAACGTGGTGGCGGATAAAGCGGTGCTGGGCATCGACACGCGCGTCACCAGCGAAGAGGAAGCCCAGCGCATTCACGCCGAAATCACCCAGATTCAGCCACACTTACCGGGCATTAAGCTGAAGATTACCGGCGCACAATCACGTCCACCGATGCGCCAGAGCGCAGAGTCTTTGGCGATCATGCAGCGTGCGCAAGCCGTGGCACAACAGATCGGTTTCAGCGTGGAAGGTCAATCGGTGGGCGGCGGCAGCGATGGTAACTTCACTGCAGCGTTGGGTATCCCAACCTTAGATGGATTGGGCGCGACCGGTGCAGGTATTCATGCGCGTCATGAGCACATCATCATTGCCGATATTGCCTCACGCACCGCGCTGGTAGCGGGTTTAATGCTGGGGGAAGACCATGTCGCAGGTTAATGTTGAAAAAAATAGTGCGATGCAGCCCGCAGGCAAGAAGAGTGAGCAGAGCCCTTATCTGCTGCTGTTTATCATCCTGGTGCTGGCAGCGGTCGCTACCTGGATCATCCCGGCGGGTAAATTTGATCACGAAACCCGCAATGGCGTGACCTTTGCCATTAAAGGCAGTTTGCATGAAGTGGCGCGTACCGGCGTTTATCCCGGCGAGATTTTCATGGCCATCGTAAAGGGGGTGATCAAAGCGGCACCGATCATTTTCCTGATTCTGTTCACCGGCGGGCTGCTGGCGGTGATTGAAGCCACAGGCGCGATTGCCACCGCGCTGAATTCGCTGTCACGCAGCACCAAAATCAGCGATACCCGTTTGATCCTGATTTTTGCAGTGATTTTCGCTGTGCTCGGCAGTACTGGCGTGGTGCAAAACTCGGTGGTGGCTTTTGTGCCGATTGGCCTGCTGGTGGCGCGTTCGTTAGGCTTGCCGCCCGTTATAGGTATGGCTCTGATCTATCTAACCTGCGCGGCAGGCTTCAACGTGGCGTTCCTCGGCCCGGCCACCACCGGTCTGACACAGCATCTGGCGCAGCTGCCGCTGTTCTCAGGCATGCTGCTGCGCGGCATTACCAACCTGCTGTTTGTGTTAACGGTGGCGATTTACCTGATTATTACCGTGAAGCGCATGCGCAAAAATGGTCAGGTGCGCGTGGCCACGGCGGTGGAAAGCGCTGAGCCGCTGGCGATTACCGGCCGTCATAAATTGATTCTGCTGACCTGTGCGGTGACGCTGATTCTGTTTATGGTCGGCACGGTGCAGCTGCATTGGGCCACCAATGAGATGTCGGCGATGTTTATCATCCTGTCGATCATGGTCGGTTTGATTGGTCGCCTTTCCGGTTCTGCTATTGCTAACACCTTCCTGAGCGGCTGCTCTCAGCTGGTCAAAGGCGGTTTTATTGTCGGGATGGCAGGTGCGATTTCGGTGGTGCTGCAGCAGGGCAATATCCTCGATCCGATTGTTGGCTTCCTGTCAGACTTGCTGGCACCGGTTCCGCCTGCGATTGCCGCTGTGGGCATGTTTATCAGCGCCGCACTGATGCATTTCGGCATTTCATCCGGTTCGGGCGAGTCAGCGTTGTTGATCCCGATTTTCTCCCCGCTGGGCGATAACCTCGGCCTAACACGTCAGGTCACGGTGCAAACCGTGCTGCTGGGCGAAGGGATAGTGAACTCCATCAGTCCGACCTCGGGTGTGCTGATGGCCGCGCTGGCCACGGCCAATATCTCGTTCGGCAAATGGCTTAAATTCGTGGCACCGGTCGTCGCCATCTGGTTTGCGATTTGCGTGGTGACGCTGCTGATTGGCGTGGCGATCAACTGGGGTCCGTTCTAAATATTTTCTTCTGACAAAAGGGATGGCCTGTTTGGCATCCCTTTTTCATCGCTGCTAATATTTCATTAGCGGTTGCAGCTCGAAAATAATGTGTTATGGTAACTGCACGATTAATTTACCGGAGTGAATGTCGCGGACCTGATAACAGGAACCAGGGTCTGTCACCAGATATCATAATGATGAATTCTGACTTATCTTTTTTCTCCACCTACAACACCCGCCTTCGTTACGCACGTCACTATCTGCAACAGTAATATTCTGCTTTTAAACTTTTACTGACAGCTGCATTTCATCTCTCTTCACTGCAGAGGGATATTCTCACGCCATTTGCTGGCATCGACCAAAATAATAAGGTTTTAAATTATGACCAGGAAGAATCTACTCGCGATTTCCCTCACTGCGTTAATCAGTTCACCGACACTGTTTGCTGCCGACTTGCCGGGCAAAGGTGTGACGGTCTCCCCGGTGCAAAGTACCTTGCCGGAAGAGTCATTCCAGACGGAGCTGATTAACAGAGCGCTGGAAAAACTGGGCTACGAGGTCAAACCCACTGAAGAAGTGGACTACAACGTGGCTTACACGGCGATTGCTGCGGGCGATGCGACTTACATGGCGGTTAACTGGGAACCGCTGCAAAAGGATATGTACAACGCCGCAGGCGGGGATACAAAATTCTATCGCAAAGGCACCTATATCAGTGGTGCCGCGCAGGGTTATCTTATCGATAAAAAGACCGCTGACAAATATCACATTACCGATCTCTCTCAGCTGAAAGATCCGAAACTGGCTAAACTCTTTGATGCTAATGGAGATGGCAAAGCCGATCTGGCGGGATGTAATCCGGGCTGGGTCTGTGGTCAGGTGATTAATGCACAGATTGATGCTTATGGTCTGAGTAATACGGTGCAGCAGAATCAGGGTAATTATTCTGCGATTATTGCCGATACGTTGACCCGCTATAAAGCGGGTAATCCGGTGCTCTATTTTACCTGGACACCTTATTGGGTGAGCGATGAATTAAAACCGGGCAAAGATGTGGTCTGGTTGACGGTGCCGCATTCTGTCACGCCAGGCTCGCAGAAGAATGAAGATACTGCGCTGCCAAATGGCAAGAATTATGGCTTCAAACCAAACAATGAACATGTGGTGGCAAATAAAGCCTGGGCAGAAAAGAATCCTGCCGCGGCGAAACTGTTCGAGATCGTCAAACTGCCGCTTAATGATGTTAATGCGCAGAACCAGCGGATGCATCAGGGAGAATCGTCCAGCGAAGATATTCAGCGCCACGTGAATGGCTGGATTCATGCGCACCAGGCCACGTTTGATGGCTGGGTGAAGCAGGCCGCCGCCGCAGCGCAATAACGGCGTTAGCGTCCCCAGGGATCCGCTTCCCGCCCTGCAGAATCGCAGGGCGGGAAACCGTTTTACCGTACTTCATTCACATACATGAAGTGCTCGGTGCTGAAACGATGATGCGCCAGGATCACGGGGATCGCACTCTGGTCAAAAGACACTTCATCTATCACCATCACCGCGTGCGGCAATGCCAGCTCCAGCAACGTCGCATCTTCTTCGTTCGCCAACTGTGCCGTGATCTGCTCACGTACCGCTGCCACTCGCACATCGTAATGTTCGAACAGAAAGCGATAGAGCAGCGGCGGCAAGTGTTCTGCCGGAGGGAAATCAGGCAGACGCGCAGCAGGCAATATCAGCGTTTCATGCATGGCGGCAATGCCTTTCACCCGACGCGTGCGCTTCAGGCGTATCACGCCATCTCCGGCAGCGATCTGCAGTTTTTCTGCTTCCCGCTCGTTAGCTTGACTCAACTGATAATCCAGCAGTGTCGTGTCTGAATGTAGCAGTCCGCCGCTTTTATCGTGCAGGCGAAAATACTGGAAAAAGTGGCTCAGGTTGTGCAGCGGTGCCCAGCCGGTCACCACCGTGCCGGTTTTGCGACGGCGCATCAACATCCCTTCGGTGGTCAACGCGGCCAGCGCTTTGCGCACCGTTCCCACCGACACGCCAAATTTTGACGCCAGGCTGTTTTCACTCGGCAGGATTGTGCCCGCAGGTAGCTCACCCTGCAGGATCGATTCGCTGATATGGCGTTTCACCACTTCATACAATGGCGCGCCTTCCCCTTCGCTTAAACGAGAGAATTGCGGCCTGTCGTCTGCGTCATAGTTTTTTTGCATGTTTCCGATTACCGATTGACCTGCGTCCTTGAATTGCATTATCTATAAACTATATAGAAATACAACAGACGATAATCCTATGTTGCAGAATTCTCGACTTAACAGTGCGTTAGAGACCATTGCGGATGACACCGCACAGATAACTGACGATATGCAGCGCATGCTGGCCGTGGATACCTGTTTTCCACCGGGCAATGGCTATGGGCAATTTGCCGATCTGATGACACAGCTGTTAGCGCCAATGCACTTTAGCTTTGAGCGTGTTTCAGTGCCGGAAGATCTCTGGCAAGCGCCCGATGGCAGCGCATCCGGCGAGCGAGTGAATTTGCTGGCAACGCTTAACTGTGGCGCAGCCGAAAACTGCAATCTCTACTTTCACACCGATACGGTGCCTGCGGGTGATGGCTGGCGATTTCCTTCGCTGGCACTGACGGTGGCCGAAGGTAAGTTGTTTGGGCGCGGCGCGGCGGACATGAAAGGGACGATCGTGGCGGCGATGGCGGCGATCCGTGCAGCGCAGGCCTGCAATCTGCCGCTGCGTTTCAATCCGGTCTTTCTGCTTTGTACCGATGAAGAGGGCGGGTTGTATCCCGGTATTCGTTACCTCGCGGAACAGCAGCGCTTCGCTGGGCATCTGTTGAGCTTCAATGGTGGCGCAGTGCCACGCATCTGGGCGGGCTGCTTTGGCAGTATCGATCTCAAAATCATTGTTACCGGGCGTTCCGCGCATTCTGGCGATCCGCTGCACGGCATCAATGCGATTGAAGCCGCGCTGCCGCTGATGAACGCGCTTTATCAACTGAAAGGCGAAGTGGAACAGCGCACCTCGGCAATGCCTGCGCCGCCGCATTATCAGGGCAAACCGCTGACCTCACTGTTGACGCTGGCTGCCGCACAGGGTGGCAGCAAAGGCTCAACCATCCCCGAACGTTTCGAACTGCTGATCAATCGACGTTATGCCCCAGAAGAGGCGTTTGACAACGTCTGGCAGGAGTTGACCCACTGCATCCAACAAGCGATGCAAGGCAGCCCAGCGCTTGATGTCAGCGTGCAAATGATTGGTCATCTGGCCCCGGTGGCCAATCCTGATGGCCCGCACTGGCCACGCTGGCAGGCCGCACTGAGTCAGGGGTTTGGTTTTAAAGCGGAGGAGTTTAAACCCTGGGGATCCTCAACCAGTTCGGATATGGGTTGGGTTCAGCAGGCCGGTATGCAGGAAATTTTACTGGGTGGTTTAGCCCGCCCCGACAACCGCATTCATGCCGCCGATGAGTTCACAACGATGGCAGATGTTATCGCACTTTCGCAGTCCATTCTGGCGTATCTCGCCGATGAGTTTCAGCCAACCCAGGATATTTAACAAACTAACGAGGAAGAGAAGATGTGCGCGATGAAAGGGTTAAACCGCAGACAGTTTATCACCAGCTCTACCGCTCTGACCGGTGCAGCCATGTTACCCTGGTCGTTCTCGGCCCATGCCGCAGCGGTAACCAGCGCGACGCCGGGCGGCACGCCACGTAAAGGCGGCGTACTGCGTATTAGTGTCGATCAGGCGGTCAGCGTGCTGAATCCGCATCAGGTGCGCGTCAACCCGGAATATCTGGTCGCGGAGTTGCTCTACAGCGGCCTGACGCGCCTGACGCAGGAGATGAAAGCCGAAGCAGACCTGGCCCAATCCTGGCAGGCGAGTGCCGATCTCAAGCAGTGGACTTTCACCCTGCGTCCGAACCTCAAGTTCAGTGACGGCAGCGCATTGACCTCGGCAGATGTGGTAGCCAGTTTGCAGGCGTTGCTGGATCCGAAAAATGCTTCTCCGGCACTGCACAACATCGGTCCGATCAAAGCGGTGAGCGCCAAAGATGCCAACACCGTGTTGATCGAAACCGATGCCCCTTACGCTGACCTGCCGGTGATGCTGGCCTATCCCGATGCCAAAATCATTCCCGCCAGCATTGCGCAGGGTCAGTACGACAAACTCACCAAAGCCTCGCTGGGCGCCGGTCCGTTCCAGCTGGTTTCCTACGACCCCGAACGCAAAATCGTGGTAAAGCGCAACCCGCATTATTACGACCCGGCGCGTCCTTATCTGGATGGCGTGGAAGTGGTGGTCTATCCCGATGGCATCGCAGAAAGCTCGGCGCTGATCTCTGGTGATACCGATTTGATGCTGAGTGCGCAGTCGAGCGAATTTGCGCGTCTCTCCAAATCGTCAGGTGTGCTGCCACTGCGGGTGGCATCCGGTCAGTTCCTCAATGTGAACATGGGCTGCGATCAAAAGCCGTTTAACGATGTGCGCGTGCGTCAGGCGCTGGCACTGTGCGTTGATCGCCCGGCATCGGTGGACTTTGTTGCCGATGGCCTCGGTTCGCCAGGCAACGATACGCCAATCAACGCCTCTTACCCTTACTTCGCTAACCTGGCGAAAAAAGCGGTGGATTACAGCAAAGCCAAAGCCTTATTGGCGGACGCGGGTTATCCCAACGGCCTCGATTTAACGTTGATTGCCTCGGATAAACCGGCGACTCGCACCCAGTTGGGTATCGCGCTGCGTGAGATGGCTAAGCAGGGCGGTTTCCGCATTGACGTGCAGACCATGGCACACAGCACTTACCTCGATCAGGTATGGAAAAAAGGCAATTTCTACGTCGGTTTCTACAACATGCAACCGACGCAGGATGCGGTGTTCTCGCTGCTCTACACCTCGACCGCGTCATGGAACGAAACACGCTGGAACAACGCCGATTTCGATAGTGCGGTCAATGCCGCCCGTGAAACCAATGATGATGCGCAGCGCACCACGCTGTACGGTAAAGCACAACAGTTGATGCATGACGAAGTGCCTTCGCTGATTCCGACCTTCTTCGATTTGCTGGCTGCCAGCCGTGATTACGTTGGCGGATATCATCTGCATCCGCGTGGTGCCGTGTTCCGTCTCGACCATACCTGGTTAACTGACAAAGCGCCTAAGCGTGCAGTGTAAGGAGCGACCGTGACAGCCAGTTATCTGCTTAAACGCCTGCTGCTAATGATCTACACCTTGCTGGTGGTGTCATTGCTGGTCTTTGGCATCACGCAGCTGTTGCCAGCGGACGCCGCTGTCACCTTGCTGGGGCAAAACGCCACGCCAGAGGCACTCGCCGCGGTGCGCGAACGACTGGGATTGGATGCGCCAGCATGGTTGCAGTATTGGCATTGGCTGAGCCAGGCGTTGCAGGGCAATTTTGGTGTGTCGATGCGCAATGGGCTTGAAGTGGGGCCGACGTTGTTGACCGCGCTGTCGCGATCGCTGTTGCTGGCGGTGTGTGCACTGTTGCTGATGCTGGTGATCGCTATTCCGCTCGGTATCTGGGCGGCGGTACGTCGCGGTAAAACCGCCGATGTGCTGGTCAGCGTCATCTCCTACATCGGTATCTCTTTCCCGGAGTTTGTCACCGCCACGCTGGTGCTGCTGCTGTTTGCTGATGTCTGGCAGATTCTGCCCGCCACCGGTTATGTGCCGTTGAGTGAAAACTTCATCAGCGGCGTCCAGCACCTGATCCTGCCGTCAATCACCGTGGCGCTGATCCTGGTGGCGCACGTCTCGCGCATGGTGCGTTCGGAGATGGTGGATGTGCTGCATACCGACTACATCCGCGCCGCCTGGCTGAAAGGCCTGTCGCGCCGCCGCATTCTCTGGCGTCACGCGCTGCGCAATGGCTTGTTGCCGACCATTACCATTGTGGCGTTGGATGTCGGTTATCTGCTGGGCGGCATTGTGGTGGTCGAGGAGATCTTCGCCATTCCCGGTATTGGTCGTGAGCTGATTGTTGCCGTGCAGGCACGCGATCTGCCCACCATTCAGGCCGGTGTGATGATTCTCGCCGCGACCTATTCGGTGGTGAATTTCCTCGCCGATTTGGCCTATGTGGTTCTGGATAAGCGAATTTCCTATGCCTGATATTTTAAAACGTTTACTGCGCTCACCGCAGGGCGCGGTCGGGGTACTGATTATCCTGCTGTCGCTGCTGATGGTGGTCGGTGGCGCGCATGTTGCGCCCTTCGATCCTGAATCCATCTCGATTTTGACACGTTACAAACCGCCGAGTGCCGAGCACTGGTTTGGCACCGATCAAATGGGGCGAGACATCTTCAGCCGGGTAATGGTGGGCGCACGCTCTACCATCGTGCTGTCACTGCTGGCAACCGCATTGGCCATGGTGATTGGTTCAGTACTGGGCACCGCCAGCGCCTATCTGGGCGGCAAGATCGATGAATTTATGATGCGCACTATGGATGCCGTGATGGCGATCCCCAGCCTGCTGTTTGCTTTGCTGATTGTCAGCACTTTGGGTCAGAGCAGCATGAATGCGGTGCTGGCGATCACCATTGCGTTTGTGCCGGGCATGGTGCGTATTTCACGCAGCGTGGCGCTGGCGGCGCGGCAGCAGGATTACATCAACGCGGCGATTGCCCGTGGTGAAGCCGGGCACTACATCATCCTGCGTGAAATGCTGCCGAACATCCTCGCACCGATCATCGTGGAAGCCACCATCCGCGTGGCCTTCGCCATCATGCTGTTCGCCACCCTGAGTTTCCTCGGTTTAGGCGCACAGCCTCCCGAGCCAGAGTGGGGGCTGATGGTCTCCGAAGCCCGCACCTATTTCTTCACCGCGCCGTGGATGATGATGATTCCGGGCCTGGCGATCGCGCTGGTGGCGATTGGTTTTAACTTACTGGGTGACGGGCTGCGAGACGTGCTCAACCCAAGGAGCCACTGATGAGTGTGAAGCCTGAACCGGTGCTGTCGGTGGAAAATTACAGCCTTGATTACGCGTTACAAAGCGGTGAGTCACTGCCGGTGTTGCGCGATATTACGTTAAACGTGATGCCCGGCGAAGTGCTGGGGTTAGTGGGGGAATCCGGGTCCGGCAAAACCACGCTCGGCTGGGCGATCATGCGTTGGCTGGCGGGCAATGCGCGCGAGAAGTGGGGCGACATCCGCCTCAACGGAGAGAGCCTGCTGAGTTTGCCCGCCCCAAAACTGATGGCCTTGCGCGGCGCGAAGCTGGGGATGATTTTTCAGGATCCGAGCGCTTCGCTCAATCCCACCCTCACGCTGGGCGAGCAGGTGACAGAAGTGCTGCGGCGCCATCGCGGCTTAACGGCACGTGAAGCGCAGGAATTGGGCGAGTCGCTGTTACATGACGTCGAGCTCAAACATCCGGCACGCATGATGCGCCGTTATCCGCATCAGGTTTCCGGAGGTGAGAAGCAGCGCATCTTAATCGCCACGGCGTTCGCCTGTCAGCCGGACTGCATGATCTTCGATGAACCGACCACCGCGCTGGATGTGATCAGCTCGGCGCAGATCCTCGATCTCTATGAACGTCTGCGCGAAGAGACGGGGGTGGCCTCACTGTATATTTCCCACGATCTGGCGCTGGTGGCGAAAGTCGCCGATCGCGTTTGCGTGCTGGAGAAGGGCCGTATTGTTGAACAGGCCGATACGCAGAATTTGTTTAGTGCACCGCAGAACAGCTATACCCGCAAATTGATCTCAGCAGTGCCAAATCCGCAGCAGCGTCTGGTACAGGATGCCGCCGGATCGCAGCCGCTGCTGACGCTGGACGCGCTCACCATCGATTACGGCCAGCAAGGTTTTGTCGACCGCTTGCTTAAACGTGAAGCCAATACCACGCGTGCCGCCAACGCGGTTTCGCTCACCGTGCATCAGGGCGAGATCCTTGGCGTGGTGGGCGAGTCAGGTTCGGGGAAATCCTCGCTGGGCAAAGCGATCACCGGACTGGTGCCGTTTAGCGGTGAGCTCGACTTCTGCGGCTATGCGCTGCAAGGCCGCGCGCAGATGGATAAAGAGTATCGCCGCCGGGTGCAGATGATCTTTCAGCATCCGGACGCCTCGCTGAATCCACGCATGACCATCGGTGAAATCATTGCGCGTCCGCTGCGCTTATACGGTTTGCCGCCGGGAGAAACGGAAGCGCAAGCCGTGGCTCGCCTGTTAGAGGAAGTGCGGTTGCCCGCAGAGTTTGCCATGCGCTATCCGCACGCGCTGTCCGGTGGTCAGAAACAGCGTGTTGCTATCGCACGTGCTTTTGCCAATCCACCAGATTTAGTGATTTGCGATGAAATCACCGCTGCGCTGGATGTGTCCGTGCAGGCCACCATCATTGAGCTTTTGCTGGAACTGCGTCGCCGCTACGGCACGGCCTATCTGTTTATTACCCACGATCTCAACCTGATACGTCAAATCGCCCATCGCGTGGCGGTAATGTATCGCGGCGATGTGGTGGAAGTGCTGCCCGGCGAGAATATGAGCGCGCTGGCGCAGCATTCTTATACCCGCGCACTGCTTGACGCGGTGCACGTTCCCGAGTTAAACCAATCCGTTGCTTAACGAGAAACGCATGAATCCTGAACAGTTAATTCATCATATCGATCGCGAGTTTTGTCTCTCTTTCCTGGCAAAAATGGTGCAGCACAAAAGCTACAGCGCCACCGACGGCGAGCGTGAGTTAGCCCGCTATATGGCAGAACAAATGGCACAGTTGGGCCTGGAAACCGAACTGCAAAAAGTCCCGGGCGACCGTCTCAATGCCATCGGCCGCCTGGCGGGCAGCGGCTGCGGCAACAGCCTGCTGTTCAACGGCCATCTGGACACCAATCCGGTAACCGAAGGCTGGACGGTGGATCCCTGGGCAGGAAAAATTGACGATCAGTTTATTTACGGCATTGGCGTCTCCAATATGAAAGCGGGCGATGCGGCCTACTTCTGTGCGCTGAAAACGCTGATTGATGCCGGTGTGAAACTGAAAGGTGATGTGATTCTGACCTACGTGGTGGGCGAATTGCAGGGCGGTATCGGCACGCTGGCGGCAATTGAACAGGGCGTGCGCGCCGATTACTTTATCAATGCGGAACCTACTGATCTCCAGGCGCTGACCATGCACGCCGGTTCGCTGATGTTCACCATTGAACTCACCGGAGATACCCGCCATCTGTCGAAACGCGAAGAAGCCGTCGATGCGATTAACGCCGCCGTGGAGCTGATTCCGCAGATTAACGGCATGGTGTTCAGCGACGCAAAAAGCGATGAACATCTGAAAATTAACCGTGGGCACATCGGCACCGTGCACGGTGCGCTGGGACGCGATCTGGAAGAGTGGCGTCCGCCGCAGGTGGCTGACTTTGTACGCCTGAAGGGTTCAGCCCGCTTTGCGCCGGGTCAAACCGTTGAAGGCGTGTTGGCGGATCTGCAGGCGCTGCTGGATACCCTGTGCCAGCGCTTCCCCGGCCTGAAAGCCGAGCTGTTTGATGACGGTATCCGCGATAAGCCCACCATGTTGCCTTTCGAAGTGTCGCCAGAGTCACCGATTGTCAAAGCGGTGAATCGCGGCTGGAAAACCGTGCGTGGCACCGAACAGCCTACTGGCGTCATCACGCCGCCAGCCTTCTTTGGTACGGATGCTGCACACCTGTATCAGCATGCAGGCATGGAAGGCATCGTGTGTGGTCCGGGCGGTAAATACAACACCATGCCGGATGAGCGCGTCGAGATAACCGAATTCCTTGATATGGTGCGTATTTATCTGCTCGCGATTCTGGAGATCTGCCAGCCGGTCGAGGGCGCATAATGAACGCTGCGGCGCTGAGTCGCCTGCGTGCCACGATGCAGCAGGCCAATGTGGACGTAATGATCATCGATCATGGTGAACTGCTGGCCTGGCTGACCGGTTATACCGTGTCAGAAACCTTGTATCGCGCTTGCCTGGTGCCGCTTAACGGCGATCCCTGGATGGTGCTGCGTCAGTTAGATGAAGCGCCGTGCCGGGCGCAATCTCCTGCGCTGACAGTAGAAAGCTATCGTGACGATGAGGACCCGTGGTTTGCGGTGGCGCACAGTCTGCTCCGACGCGGTTTTCAACGGGCGCGGTTGGGCGCGGATTACACCTCTTATGGCATGACGGTGCACAGCTGGCAGCAGCTGTCGCGCCATTTGCCGGACGTGCAGTGGTGCGATTTAACCGGTGTGAACGATCGGCTGCGCAGCGTGAAATTCCCGGCAGAGCTGGAGGCGTTGCGTCAGGCCTCCGCCATTGCCGATACCACGCTGGACGCGATGGGCAAAGCCGTGCAGGGCAGCTGGCGTGTACGCGATGTCGCTGCGCTGGCGGCAGGCGAATTTTTGCGTCTGGGTGCGGATACCGGGGAAACCGGGCCTATCGTCATCGCCAGCGGCGACAACGGTTTTCTCCATGCCAGCGGCCACGAACAGCGTTTACAGCGTGGCGATGTGCTGCACGTAGAGCTGATTCCTAAAGTGAAACACTACAGCGCGCGTCTGATGCGTCCGTTTATTGTGGGGGAGATCTCCACCCAGCGCGCTGAGCTGGCGCTGCAACTTATCGCAATACAGGATGAACAGTTCAAGGCCATGAAATCCGGCGTCAGTGCGCGGGAAGTGGATGCGATTGTGCGCGAGGGGTTATTGCGCAATGGACTTCGCGCGGATTATCCCAACATCACCGGCTATGCGCTGGGGCTGTATACGCGCACGCCGCGCCCGAGTGATTTTTCCTGTAGCTTCCATGCCAAAGCGGAGTGGTTACTGGAGGAGGATATGGTGTTCCATATGTATACTTCCGCGCAAAGTCTGGCGTTCAGCGAAACCGTTCGCGTGACGCCGCAGGGTGCAGAGCGGCTGACAACGCTGCCGCGCCAGCTATTATCATTGCCGGAACATTGATCAACAGGATGAAGGATGACGCAGGACATTTTACTCACTGATTTAGCCGCTAGCTTTCCAACGTTGGCTTTTGACCTGAAGTACGCCACAACCGATAACATCACCGGTTACGCCATTTATCGCGAAGCGCGAGCCCTGCTGCATCCAGCAGCCGCGCGCGCGTTGCAAAAAAGTGTTGAGGTCGCCCGACTGGCTGGCTTCACCTTACTGATTTTTGATGCTTATCGCCCGCAGCAGGCGCAGTGGCATCTGTGGGATGCCTGCCCGGATGCCGACTACGTGGTGCCGCCCGCAATCGGCTCGAATCACAGCCGTGGCGTGGCAATTGATCTGACGTTAGTGGATGACGCGGGCAAGGTGCTGGAGATGGGGACGGCCTTTGATGCGATGGAAGATCTGTCGCATCCGTTCCATCCCGCTGTACCGCCACAGGCACAGCGCCATCGTTTGATGCTCAATGCCATTATGCTGGCAGGCGGTTTTGTCGGTATGCCAACCGAGTGGTGGCATTTTGAGTTACCGGATGCGCAGCGCTATCCGTTGCTGGAAGATCGCTTTGGCTGCGTGGCGCGATAACCCTCACTCTCGTCGGCAGGGATGGGTCGTCCGCTCAGCCACTCTCAGACTTTCAGGCCTGAACAGCAGATAACTCGCCAGTGCCAGACCGCTTACACCCAGCGCGCCATAGGTCAGCACGGCGGAAAAACCGTCAGCCAGCACTTGCGAGGCGATAGCGCGGCTAAGCGAAACTTCAGCGCCAGCCGCTATGCGTTCTGCGAGCGCAACCACATCGCTGGAGGCAGGAAGCCGTTGCCGCAGACTGGCGGCGATCACTGCCACCAGCAGGCTGCCCATCAAGGCGATGTTGATCGCCAGCGTGATTAAACGTGCACTGATATCAATCCCGGAAGCCATGCCAACCCGATTAGCGGCAACGGAACCGGTCGTGGTGTTGGTCACCGGCGTATTGGTGAGTCCGAGCGCGGTTCCCGCCAGCAGGGCACCCGGCAGTAAACTCAGTTGGTAGGTGATGGCCAGTTTCATCAGCACGAACCCAGCACCGATCGAAAATAATCCGAGGGGAATGACACGGGCAGCGCCAAAACGCAGCACCAGTTTTTCCCCTATCGGCGGCATCAATAAGGTGGGCAAGGTATAGGCAAGCAGGGCAAAACCGGTATCCATACTGCTGAACCCAAGCCCGCTCTGGTAATAAACCGGCAGGTAGATCATCAGCGGCCAGAAACTGAAGTTCATGCCAATCGAACCCATCAAAGCCCCCGAGAAGGAGCGAATGCGAAACACCGAGAAATCAAACATCGGGTGAGGATGGCGCTTCTCCGTGCGAATAAACACCACCGCGCTGATCAGGATCACCAGCATAATTAGCCGGGCTTCAAGACTTCGCCAACCGATGCTGGCACCCTGAGTAATGAGATAGGTCACGCCAACCACGCATAGGGTGAGGGTGATCAACCCAACCCGATCGAGTTTGTTGCCCTGTCCAGGGTGGGATTCATCCACATTTTTCAGTGTGAGCACGAATGTCAGCAGCGCGATAAAGCCGTGCACCAGAAACACCCATTGCCAGCTTAAAACCGCCACCAGCATCCCGCCGATGATAGGACCGAAACCCAGACCAAAGCCAAAGGTTATCCCCCATGCGGCAAAGGCCTGGCTGCGGGGTTTTCCCTGCGGGAACTGGTGCGAGAGTATGGCGATCAGGCAGGTTAACATCGCACCGCCGCTCAGCCCCTGCAGGAAGCGCCCGATGATGAGCCAGAGTGCACTCCCGACCAGCCCGCACATCACCGAGGTCAAACCAAAACCGACAATGGTGATGAGAAAGATGCGCTTGCGGCCATAGTTATCCGCCAGCGTGCCGGTCGCCATTAAAACGGCGGTGCAGGCCAGCGTATAGGCATTCATGATCCACTGCAGATCGCGAAAATTCGCCTGCATCTCCTGTTCCAGTACCGGCAAAATCACCGGCACGCTGGAGATTTCCAGCCCCGACATCAACGCGGCTAAGCACACCGCCATCAGCGCCAACATGTTCTTCATCCTGAATTCCTGCGTAACGTTAAGAGCGTGCCAGCATGGAAGATTGACGCAACGGTGGAAATCCATGCCGATGCCAGATATCGTCAAGATCGTGCCAACATCATGGATAAGGCTGACATGCAAATCACTTCTTCTCTGCGTTCCCCTCCTGCAGCGCCGAAAAATCGGCGGCTGGTGCTTTTGGCGTATGAATGCCTCTGTACCTTTGAATTTGGTACTGCCGTTGAAGCGTTTGGCCGAGCAGATGACGTCTTCGGCCATCCGCTGTATGACCTGAGCGTGGCGTCGGTGGAAGAGGGTGTGTTTGGTGCGCAGGGCGGTGTGCGCCTGGTGGTGGATGGCGGGCTTGAGTTACTGGAAGACGCCGGAACCATCGTCATCCCCGGCTGGCGCAGCGTGACCGCACCGGCCTCTGAGGCGTTAATCACAGCGTTACAAAAAGCCCATCAAAATGGCACACGGATTGTCTCCATTTGTGCCGGAAGCTTTGTACTGGGTGAAGCGGGGCTATTAAACGGGAAACGTGCCACCGCCCACTGGAACAGCACCGAGATCCTGGCTGAAAGATTTCCACAGGTGCAGGTGGAACACGGCATGATTTACGTGGATGAAGGCAGCATCATCACCTCGGCGGGCGGTGCAGCAGGTGTCGATTTATGTTTGCATCTGATTCGACGCGATTACGGCATCGATGTCGCCAATCGCACCGCACGCAGAATGGTGACGCCGCCGCTTCGTGAAGGCAGCCAGGCGCAGTTGATCCAACAACCTGTTCCACAACGTCGCAACTATAGCCTCGCGCCCCTGCTGGACGATTTGCGCAATAATCTGAACGCGCCAATGGTGATCGAGCAGTTGGCGCGGCAAGCAGGCATGAGCCGTCGGACCTTTATTCGTCGCTTTCATGATGCCACTGGTACCTCGCCGGGTGAATGGTTGCTCGGTATTCGGCTGGAAAAGGCCTGCGCGATGCTGGAAAACAACGCGCTCAGTATTGATCAGGTTGCCGAGCTGGCGGGGTTTGGTTCTCCCGAAGCGTTGCGCCATCACTTCAGACAACGCTTTAACACCACGCCGACTAAATGGCGTAAGGCGTTCAATGAGCGTGTAGTCATGGGCTGAGTGTTCTTCAGCCTGACGTTCTGCGCAGCTGCCATAAAAACCAGGGGGCACCGATAAATGCGGTCAACAGCCCGGCGGAAATCGGCCATGGCCAGGCGATGTTGCGCCCCAACCAGTCGGCAAGCACCATCAATAATCCTCCCATCAACGCGGCGGCGCACAGTTGATGACGCAACAAATGGGCACCCAGCGCTCTGGCGCACTGCGGTGCCAGCAAACCGATAAAACTCAGCGGGCCGACCAGCAGTGTGCCCGCAGCAGTGAGTAATGCCGTGAGCAGCAGAATCAACAAATTCGTGCGGCGCAAGGCGATGCCCAATGACTGAGCAGTCGGCTGCCCTAATCCTAAAAGCGTTAACCAGCGTTGCATCATCAATGCCAGCGGACACAACACCATCGCGGCAACCATCGCACCAGCGGCCATGCTTGCGTCTATGTTCGCGGTCGAGCCGGTACTCCAGTTCAACAGCATCAGGGCACGCGGGTCGCCACTTAGCATCAGTATCATATTCAGCGCGCTGGCGAGGCTGGTGAGGCTCAAACCAATCAGCACCATCTTCTGCGGGTTAAACCTACTGCGCGCGCCAAACAAAAACAGCAACAGCATGGCGACCAGGCTGCCGACCACCGCAGCGGGTAACATAAACGTCAGAGGCCAGGAGGTGAACAGCACGGTCAATAACACCGCGAGGGCCGCGCCGCTGCTGATGCCGGTCAGCTCCGGGCTCGCCATCGCATTACCTGTTAAGCGTTGAATTAGCACCCCCGCACACGCCAGCATCATCCCTGCACAGAGCGCACCGCTGATTCTCGGCCAGCGCCAGACCAGTAGCTGTGAAGTGATCGCGCCTGGCGGTGTACGGTTGAACCAGAGAGACGCAGGCAGAATCAGCAGCAAAAGCAGTAACAGCATCCCCAGTTGACGCGTGTTGAAACGCGGGGTCGCGCTGAGCCGCGTTTGCCCGGTCGGCAGATGTGTGGCGCGTTGCCGCATTAGCAGTATCAATAATAACGGAGCGCTTAACAGTGCCGTCACGGCGCCTGATGGGATGTCGCCCGCCGCAGGGGAACAGCGTAATGCAAGCTGATCGACCAACAACAGTAAGGTTGCACCGGTGAGCATGCTGGCGATCAGCTGCGGTGAGAAGCGGCGCAGGCCGCAGGCTTTAACCATCGCCGGGGCCGCCAGCCCGATAAAACTGATAATCCCCACCTGGCTGGTGATCATCGCACTCAGAAACACCGCCACGCCCAGCGCCATAAAGCGCACCTGCACGGTGGCCAGACCCAACGCACGGGCATTTTGCTCGGATAATCCCAGCACCGTCAGCGGCCTGACCATCAACAGACTGGCGATCATTGCACTAGCCAGCGTTACCGCCAATACCAGGCTGCTGCTCCAACCGCTTTGCGTCAGTGTCCCGGCTTGCCAGCTAAACAGATCGCTGAGGTAATCGTGGTTGAACAGCACCAATAGTGTGTTCAGCGCGTTGCCGTACAGGCTGAGAACCATGCCAACCAGTATCACGCTCAGCGGTGCGAATCGGCGACCCGCGGTGAGCGCCATCAGGATCAAAATAGCCACCATCGATCCGATCAGCGCCAGCAGAGGCAAACCGATAACCAGCAGGCCCGGCGCGAAAACCAGCGCTGCGGACATCGCCAGATTGGCACCGGCAGCCACGCCGAGCGTTCCCGGTTCAGCCAGCGGATTTTGCAGCACCTGCTGAAACAGCAAACCGGCCAACGCCAGGCCCGCGCCGCACAGCAGGCTGACAGCGATGCGCGGCAGAAAGCTTTGCTCAACCAGCAGCGATGATAGTGAGACGGGATAGCGTGCCAGTAGCGCAGTGTAATTGACCGTGACCAGCGTGAGTGCCGCAATAAAAGCGGTGCACAGTAGCACCATGGCGCTCATCGGTTTCATGATGCGGTTTCCAGTACGCGAGTGATATCGTTCGCCAGCCCAAGCGCCGTCGCGAGGCTGCCAAACGGAAAGAAATGTTCCAAACGGGTCACACGCCCTTGCGCCACCATCGGCAAGTGGTGCCATAAACCGTTCGGCTGCCGGGCGCGCATTAAACGTGTCATCGCCGTGGGTAATTCAGTGTAGAAAAGCCAGTCGCAGGGGAGATCGGCCAGTTCCTCTATGCGCACTCGCGCGACGTGCGCAGCGTTAACCGATTTCTGCCAGGCGTTGATCAAACCGAGCTGGCATAACACCGCATCGGCCAGACTGCCGTTGCCGTAAAGCGTTGCGTACTTACCATCCTGATCCAACACCATCACCAGTACGCGCTTGTGTTGAGGATTAATCAGGCGCTGGCGATAAGTGTCCATTGCCGTGTCGATCTGTTGCAGCCACTGAGTTGCGCGAGGGCTAACATCCAGGCGCGCGCCCAGTTGCTGGGTCCATGCATGCAAGGCTTGCCATAAATCACCAGACGTCGCAAATGCGGTGACGGTTTCTACCGGGGCGATGGCCGCCATTTTGGTCATAACGGCGGCGGGGAGTGCATCGCTGATAATCAGAGCAGGGCGCAGGGCCGCGAGCATTTCCAGATTGGGCTCCCAGAAAGGCCCGATATCCTGCACGCTGTCAGGTGACAGCGGGCGCGGAATGCGTTGGCGAAAATAGTGGCTATCGGAAATTGCCAGCGGTGTGACGCCCAGGCTTAGCAGCGTTTCCGCTGCCGCCCAGTTGATCGCCACAATACGCTGGCGATCGGTAATGACCTGGCTCGCACGTGCCGCGATGGGCAGCACGACGAGCATTTTCAGGCAGGTACGACGACTGATGTTGAACATCAGAAGTTCAGCTTCAGCGAGCCTATAAAGGTGCGTTCCTGGCCCGGATAGCAGCTGGTATCGCCATCACAGGTGCCGACGTAGTGATGATCAAACAGGTTTTGTACGTTGAATCCGACCTGAATATTTCTGTTCACCTGATATTTCACGCCCGCATCCACCAGGGTGAAGTTCTTTACCGGAATGGTGTTGGCGTTGTCGCCGTACATGCTGCCGATATAGCGCACGCCAGTGCTCAGCAACAGCCCGTCGAACATGCCCTGATGGAAGCCATAGTTCAGCCATGCCGATGCCATGTTTTTCGGCACGTTAGCCTGCTGCTTGCCCTGATCGCCATTGTTGCTTTTGCTGATCTCGGCATCGGTGTAGGTATAAGAAGCCAGCACGTCGAGGTTAGAGGTCAGCTGTGCCTGTGTTTGCCACTCGATGCCGCGTGAGCGCACTTCACCTGATGCCACCTGATAACCGGTGGCGAGGCCATCGACGATTTCATTGGTGAGCACGTTGGATTTGGTGATATCAAACGCGGCCAGTGTCATCAGCAGATTGCTGTCCGGCTGATATTTCACCCCAATCTCATACTGATGCGCCTTACTCGGATCGAAGGTGCGGTTCTGGCTGTCGGTGCCGCTGTTGGGCACGAATGACTCGGCGTAGCTGATGTACGGCGCCAATCCGTTGCCAACCAGATAAGTTAATCCTGCGCGTCCGGTCCAGGCATCTTTGTCCACCCATGAGTTGCTGCCACTGAGGTTGTTCTGCGTGCGCATGCTGATATCGTCATGACGACCGCCGAGCGTCACCAGCCATTGATCGGTCAGGTGAATTTGATCCTGCATGTACACACCCAACTGGGCGGTGGTTTGATCGTTGTTATTCACGGCGTTGGTCGGGTCGGCGATATCCAGACCGTAAACCGGATTGGTGATGCTGAGCGCGGGCGCAACAGCGCTGAAGCGCTTGGCGTTGGCATCCAGCCAGCTGTAATCCACCCCGGCCAGCAGCGTATGAGCAACTGACGCCGTGTTGAAATCCATCTGCAACTGGTTATCGATGTTGAAGGCTTTCATATGCTCATCAAAACGAATGGCGTTGCGTGACACGGTGTTGGTGGTGAAGTCTGGATCGCCTGCAAGCAGGTTGTTCAGAATGGTATCGGTCTGACCATAACGCAGGTTCTGGCGGAACTTAATGCCCTCTGAAAGCTGCTGGCTGAACTCATAGCCCACGCTGTATTGCTCCTGGCGGAAGCGGTTGTAGTTGTAATCGCCTAAGAGCGTGTCGGTGGTTTTGTTGCCCGGATTCGTCAGTACTGCCACGGTGCCGCCGGAGGTATCGCGCAGGTAATCCGCACGCAGCGTCAGACTGGTATCGGCGGAGGGAAGCCAGGTTAAAGTTGGTGCGAGGTACAGGCGGTTATCTTCGACATGCGGGCCATCGCGATACTGGAACTGGGTATCGCTGTCACGAGCCAGACCGACCACGCGATACAGCCACTGACCTTCATCATCCAGTTTATCGCTCATATCAAACTGCGCCTGGCGGCGATTGAAATTCCCCAACTGGACTTCAACTTCATGCACGCCGCGCGCGTCAGGCATTTTGCTGACGCGGTTCACGATCCCGCCAGCATCGCCGAGACCAAACAGGGTTGAAGAGGGGCCGCGTACAATATCAATACGCTCCAGCGCGTAAGGCTCGGTGCGGAAGTAGCTGTAACTGTTGTTGAGTTGACGCAGGCCGTCGCGGTAGTCGTTGGTGGTCAGAGCATTAAAGCCGCGAATGTAGATCCAGTCATAACCCTTAGGATCGACGCCATAGGTTTCGGTTTTCACTCCCGGCACGTAGCGCAACGCTTCGGTGACGCTTTGGACATTCTGGCGGTCCAATTGCTGACGCGTGATCACCGAGACTGACTGAGGCACTTCAAGCAGAGGTGTATCTGTTTTAGTGGCGCTGGTGGTTTGATCCGGTACGGCGGAAGAGTTGCTCGGGGTTTTGGTTACCGTCAGCGTATCTTCGCCTACTGCCGAAGGCGTGACGGAGACGGTGTCACCATTCTGCGTCCACTCCAGTCCACTTCCTGCTAACAGTTGACCCAGCGCACTGTTCAGCGTCATCGAGCCTTTCACCGGAGGAGCAGTTTTATTAGCAAGGGATGCCGGTGCAGCAATCAGCTGCACGTTGGCCTGTCTGGCTAACTGGTTGAGTGAGGTCGCCAGTGGTTGCGAGGGCAGTGACAGTGACAGCGTTGCCGCGGCGAAAACGGCGGATGCGGGCAATGCCACCGCCAGCGCGACGGCAATATGCGAAGGTCGAAATGCACGTAAAACAGAAAAACCAGCCATTCAGGATCCCCAGAGATAAGATAAATAATAATCATTCTCTTCTGAAGACGAAGCACGGGGTCAAACCCTGACGTCGATTTTAATTATTTTTTAACGTCATGCTGGTTGCGACCACAGTGGATTGATTTTTAATGTTTTTTATCTTCACCGGCAGCACGCGCGGCAATGCGTTAGCAAAGCTATCCACCCGATTGGTATCAAAACTGCCGCTGATGCGCAGTGCGGCAACAGCAGGCGAATTCAGCTTGAGCGAAACGTCGCCGTAGCGAGCAAACTCCGCCAGTGCCATATCCAGCCGCGTATCATCCAGCACGATACGATCGTCGCGCCAGGCGGCGATGCTCTCTGTGGGCAGCGTCGAGCGTGAAATCAGACGCCCCTGCGCATCGGTCAGCGATCGTTCTGAGGCGTGCAGCACACTGATATGTCGCTGTGCTTGTGGAATGTGCAGATGCTGCATTGCCCGCCACCAGCGGTTCTCCCAGTTGCCGCGTGGACCGACGCGAACCGCGCCTGAACGCACGGCGACATCGCTGCCTTCACCACTCATGGTATGCGGCAGGTAACGGACCCGGAATTCGGTGCCCACTACGGTTACGCGGGTTGGGCCGCTAAGCACCTCAAACGGTTGGTTCGGGTTGTGTGTGACCTGGAAGAAGACTTGCCCTTGCGGCATCTCCACTTCCCGGCGATTGGCAAAGTAGCGCACGTTGAGCTGAGTACCGGCATCCAGTGACAACTTGGTGCCGTCGGGAAGTTGTACGGTGCGCATCTCGCCACGTCCGGTGTGCCAGCTTGCGCTGTAAATCGGCGGGGCGAACGAGTTACGCAGCGGGAAGAACAGCACGGCTGCCAGTAAGAGCAGCGCACAGGTCGCGACCATCGGACGCCACCCAATACAGCGTGCTGGCGCGGGGCGCAAATGCGCAACGGCAGCGGCAGGAATAGCCGCCGTCTGTTGCCACAGCCCGCCCAAATCCTCGTATTCCGCCTGATGGGCGGGCGTTTGCAGCCAGCGTTCGAGAGCCTGCTGCTCCTCTCGCGTCATGCCCTCTTGCTGACGGAGTAGCCAGTGAATCGCCTGTTCGGCAATTGTCTGCTCATCATGACGCGTCATCGTGCCTTCCCTGTCGATTGTTCATCACGCCAGCTGTCGCGGCTGGCACGGCAGGCCAGCATGGCGCGAATGATGTGTTTTTCCACCATGTTGGTTGAAATTCCCATGCTCGCAGCCACTTCGCTTTGCGACTGCCCCTCAATACGATGACGGATAAAAGCCTCCCGGCAGCGCGGCGGCAGGGTCTCAATGGCAGCCACAATATGGTCGATATATTGTTGGTTCTCAAGGCGATTGTCCGGTTGCTCGTAGCCGGGTGCCAGTAACTCATCGGTGTCAGTATCTTGCGAGGGATCATACTGTTTCTGCAGGCGATAGCGGTCGACCAAAAGATTTCTGGCGATATGGTAGAGCAATCCGCGGTGCGAGGAAATCTGTTCCGGGGCAGCCAGCGCGCGGCTGAATGTCTCCTGGGTCAGTTCTTCCGCGAGGTGTTTATCCCGCAGTTTACCGCTCAAAAAGCGGAACAGTTCCGTGTAGTAACGCTCAAACGCTGACAAGATGGATTCCCAACAACCGCACAGTGCTGCATGCATGAAAGAGTGGCAGGCTGTATTTGAATGAAAATCGTTATCGTTATCAAGATGGGATGATTGGAAAAGGTAAAAAAAGCGTTGTTGAGGAAGATTTTGGGCGCGATAGGGTGCTGAGTGCGGAATTAAAAGTCGGGTAGGTGACGAGCCGTATCCATCTGTTGATGTAAAATTCGGGCAATAAATATTCCGGAAGGATTGGCAGTATAAAAAATGGTATGTGACTGGAAAACAATACGTTTCACATCCTGCACGCGCGGGTAATCCTGTCCCATCTCAGGCATCTTTGACAATGTTTCAAGGAACTCATCCAATGCATCGGTGTAGCGATCGGCTTGGGCTTCACCAAATTTGAGCAAGGTATAATCATAGATATTGGCAAAGTCACTGTCGGCAAGTTTGGACAGTTTATACATGATGAAGCTTCTTCCTTTCCGCAGCGATCTCACGCAGTGAACGCGGGCTTTCGCCACTTTCTAACCCTTCAACAACGGCATTTCGGACAACTTGATCATGTGATTCCTGTTGTTCCAGCAGCCGTAAAGCCGAACGCATCACTTCACTGGCTGATCCATATCGCCCTGAATCAACCATGCGGGAGATAAAGTTATCGAGTTGTTCACCAACGCTAACTGACGTTATTTTTCTCATTGAACTCACCGTGTATTAACTGTTAATACAAAAGAGCATAGTTTGCTCAACTAGTGGTGACCAGTCAAATGGACTTTCACGATTTGGAACCTCATACGCAAGGCTGATTTTTACCCATAAAAAAGGGGAACCGAAGTTCCCAATCAACGTGCAATTAAACGTAAACCGATTACGTCAGTTAGAAGTTAACCTTAACACCCAGCAGGGCGCTGGTATCTGAGTAGCCTTTGTCGCCCATCTGCTGGCCGATGTTGCCCCACAGGTTAACGTTTTTGGTGATCTGTCCTTCAACACCGACTTTCAGCTCACCCAGGTTAAGCGTGCCTTTCTGGCTGACCTTCACGCCGTTAAGTTCGCTGCCAAATTCCTGGGTGTTGTGGATCCAGTTGGCCTCAACAAACGGCTGGAACACGCGATCTTTGCCGTCATCAATCGCGTTGTGGCCTTTGATAAAGGCACGGGCACCCAAGCGGGTCTGAATGTTTCCATCACCAGTGCCTTTCACGCGGGTGCCATTCTGCTCGCGAATTTCATCCGCTTTGACACCCATCCAGGTGATTTGTGCCTGAGGCTGCACGAAGTAGCTCTCGCGCTCATTTTTCTCGCCAATTTTCCAGGTGTAACCGGTCTCAAGTGACGCGGTGATCCCTTTCGATTTGTAAGACTCGGCCGCCAGTGAATCTCCTTTCACGGTGTTGTCGAACCAGCTGTACTGCGCCCAGCTGTCAAGGTAGGCACCAGATTTCTCTTCATTGTCCTGTAACCAGGTCGCGTAGATGCCCGTGCTGTAACCATTGATGCTGCCATCCGCTTTCTGACCAGACAAATGGTTGCGGCTGTTGCTCTGCTGGTTAGCATAACCGGCCATCACACCGAGGTGATAGCGGTTGGTGCCATCCGTGGTCCACTGTGCAATATCGCCACCCATGTGCATCACATAACGGTTGGCCTGCGTTTTCATCTGGCCACTGCTGTCGCTGGAACGGGTATGACCGCCAACGTTGCGCAGCCACATGCTGGTGACTTTCTCCTCGCCCGTCAGCGCATCGACATAGTGGGTTTCACCCAAACGGTCATGTAAACGCGTGTTGAACAGATTGTTTGCCGCAGCCATATTCGCGGAGTAGGCGGCTGATTCCGGGCGGTAAATCTTAATGACGTCATCTTTGTCGCCGTTATCACCACCATCGCCTGGGTCTACTACACCACCGAGCACGTTAGTCAGATACCAGTTATTGTTGTTACTACCTTCACCGCGCACCAGGTTGTAATCATAGGCCCCGGCAACAATACGCCCGTCCTTCACAAACTCACCGTCAGATTTTCCGCCGACATTGATAACTTCAATACCGTTGATGGTTTTGGCACCGTTGCCGCCAGCATTATTAACGCTGACGCGTGTTGTGCCGCTGGTATCACCGGCAACGATCATTTTATCGGTGACCGAATTATCATCGCCGAGGGCGGTGTTCAGAGTGATATGACCGTTATTACCGCTGTAGTTGCCCGCGATATGCAGCTGATTGCCTGCCGCTGCGCCTGCACCACCCACAATGATGTCGCCGTTGTTGGTCAGATTGCCGCCAACGTTGAAGCGCACTGCATCGGACACTGCCAGCATCGAAACCGGATTCAGGCTTCCCAACTGCAGGGTACCGTTGTTGCTCACGTTGCCCGCCGTGCCGCCAAAGCCACCAGCAACGGCACCTTTAGCAATATTCAGGTTGCCGGAAGAGAGCGTGACGTCATTACCTGCGCTGCCAAGCTGTAAACCACCTGCATTGACCTGCGTATCACCGGTGTACTGCGCCGCCTGCTGGCTGAGCGTGACCACTCCTGAACCGTTTTGGTTTAACTGACCGCTGCCGGTAATGGCGTTGTTCAGCAACCAGCTGTCGCTGCTGGCAAGATTTAACAATCCTTCATTGGCGATGTCAGCTGAACCGAGACTCGACTGAGTTGACGCCGTTAATGTCGATGCGTTTTCAACGCTAAATTTACCCGCAAAATCACTGTTATCGCCCAGCAGTACAACATCACTGTTCTGTGCGATATCGGTTTCACCTGCACCGCTCAGGCTATTGAACAGTGCGCCCGCCGCGTTTTTCAGCGCCAGCAGACCTTCGTTGACGATATTGCCGCTGCCCAGACCGCTGGTATTGTTCAACTGCACGTCAGCGCCAGAAGCAATTGAAGTCGTTGCCTTAAGCCCAATATTGCTGCCATTGACTGTCAACGTGCCGCCGTTGACATTCAGGGCACCGCTGCCCTGCAGGCTGCCATCAACCGAACCGCCGTTAGTGATACTCAGCGCGCCGCCGTTGAGGTTTGCCACTGATCCTGTCGACGTGTTTAATGCGCCGATAGTCTGGTTGTAGCCATTCATGTCAAAGCCAGTGTTGGCCGCCATTGCCAGCTCTGAAGTCTGACCCAGCACGTTGTCATTGTTCATCAGCAGGGTGCCACTGCGCACATCCGTTTTGCCGCTGTAGCTGTTGTCCATATTAGACAGTGAGACAGTCTGACCCGCGCCGGTATCAATCGCCAGATCGCCGGTGCCAATCAGTTTCGCGCTCATATCCGCAGCATTGCCTTTTTTACCAAAGGCGTTAAGCACCAGCGCATCGCCGCCCTGAGTTAACAGGTCTAACTGCGTCAGGCCATACGTCACATACAGTCCGTCATCAGCCTGACCGCTGGTCAGGCGATAGTCGTAAGTGGCATTCGCCACCACGTTGCCATCCTGCAGCACGTTAGTGTTCAGGCGGTCGGTGATCAGGTTGCCGCTGGTATCATGCAGCTCCAGGTTACCGCCGGATCCGTTAACAGGAATCGCGCTACCCGCCAGTTTGATGCCCTGATCGCCTTCATCCTGCTCCAGTAATGAAACGGTTTGCGGTGGTAGCACATGGTGGTTGTTAACCGAGCCAGGATTAATTTCAACGGTACCGCGTCCGCTGATATCCATCAGTCCAGAGGTTTGCACGACGCCTTTAGCAACGGTATCGCCCGGTGTACCGGTATCAAATACCACGGTGCCACCGTCAAAGTTCAGTCCACCGATTTGCTGCACGCCATCGGCTACGGTGACTCGGCTATCCGTTCCTGCAAGCAGGGTGGCATGGGTGAGGGCCTGAGTATTCAGTCCATCAAGTCCAAATGTACTGTCGGTCAGCGCCAGCGTGCCGGTAAAGCTGTTGATTGCATTGTTGGACGTGAAGTCGAATGCATTTCCGTCCGTGCTGGCTGCAATTGTCCCCGCGCCGCTGATGTGACTGGCAAACTGCGTGTCAGCGCTTTGCTTGAGTGCCAGAGTGCTGTCTTGATCAATGTTGAAGCCCGTGCCTGCTGCATCATCCTGAGCATCACCTAATGGCAAGAGGATGTTGTCCAGCGTTAGCGTTGAGCCATTTTTCAGGTTGACCGTTTCAAAACCAGTGATGGTTTTACCGCTGGCTGCCAATGTCAGATCTGACTTGTCCAGATTCAGCGTATCGCCCGTGCCGCTACCTGCATTCAGCGAGGTGAACAGACTGGTGTCCGCTGCCTCAACGTTGACCAGGTTAAAGGTATCGTTACCACCTGCGGTAGTGACGTCCGTTGCCGTACTCCCTTTGTGCAGATCGACGGTATGATCGCTGGCAGTGGTGAGGTTGACCTGACCGACGATATTGCCGCCTTCAACATTGGTGAAGTGAACGCCAACCAAGCCACTGGTGATCTCCATTGCCACTTGTGCAGCAGAGTTGGCAATGATGTCGCCACTGTTGATGAAGCTGGTCAGCGAGCCGTTGTCGACATCCACCACCGGACTCAACGTTGATTGAGAGACCAGACGGCCACTTTGCTCAACTGACGATGTGCCTCCAGTTACTTTCAATGCTGAACCGCCTGCTGCGTTATTCACGTTTACGCTGGCACCGGATTTAACATTACCTGCCACATTGGCCACGATACCTTTGCCATTAGCGCTATTAACATCAATCACCAATTCACGGGAGGCTGACATATCCACGCTGCCAGTCGCGGTCGAGCCATCTGCATTTTGCAGCAGCAAACCGGTGCCGCTGCCATTAACTGTAATGGTGCCGCTATTGGTTTTGTCCATGCTCGCAGCTGTGCGCACACCTGCACCGTTATCAACAGTGATATGCGTGTTATCGAGTTTAATGCCGGCAATTTCAGCGCGGTTTTCAATCCCGTTGCCGTTACCAACGGGGTTCATTTCAATGGTGGCGTCTTTTACCGTCAGTCCAGTTGCGCCGCTATCCAGCAAGATACCGTGTGCGCTACCGCTGGCCTTAACAATGCCGTTACCGTTGAGGTCGAGATGAGCACCACTGCCAACTTTAATTGCAGCTTCGCCGTTAGTGGCTTCAATCGTACCGGTATTACTGACGGTTGAATTTGCGCCCTGAATATCAACAGCCACACCGTTAACGTGAATATCACCGATATTATCAAGCGTGCCGCCATTCACCAGCACCCCTGTGGTATCCGCAGCGGTGAAATTGATATTCCCATGATGCTCAAGGGTGCCGCCGTTACGGGCAATGTAACCGATAGCATTTGCCGCTGTGGCAACGCTGCCGTCCAGAGTGGCGTAGCTGATCAGTTTCGCGTTGCCACGGTATGACGCATCGCCGCTGCCGGTGATATCGCTGTAACTGCCGTCAACAATACCCGCGGTACTATTGGCGCCAGTCAGTGAAAGGGTGGTTTCTTTCGCAAGCGTGCCCTGGGCATTACCCATGACTTTGATACCGGTTGCGCCTTCACCGCTAGCGGTGATGGTCATGTTACCGGTGTTAAGCTGGCTGGCCTGACTGTTGCTCGTCACCAGTAGCGCAGTGGCATTTTTGCCGCTGCTTTCAACCGCAGAGGCGCTGCCTGTGCCGTCGAAGTTTGCTCCGCCGTCAATACGGTACATGGTTGAGTCTTCGGTACTTGCGACCTGTGCACTTGTACTGTTATCCAGTAAGGTGGAATTGGCACCAAACACAAAGTATCCGGTCTGTTTAGTGCCATTGCTGAAGTTCATGCTGCCTGCACTAGACACTTCGAGCATACCGCCATCACGAGCATGTGCACCAATCGCGCCATTGCCTTTAACGTTAATTGTATTTGCATTTACAGCACGACTACGTGCTCCTTGCGCCCAAAGACCGTAATTCGCAGTGCTGGTTAGAGGATCAAGGCCAGCTTCGATGTTAATCGTACCTTCATTACGTACGATTGCTGCTGCCCCTGGTGCTGAATAAAGTTGGGTATTCGCCTGCATTGCAATTGCATTAATACCGTTAAGAGTGATAATGCCACTTGAACCATTAATAGTGTTTTGGGCGTTATTAATTGCACGCATACCAATATTCTGCAGCGGAGCGTTACCTGCAACACCTGTAGCGACACCATTAATAGTGATATTTCCAGAGTTAGTCGCTCGTGTGTTGAAGCCCGTGGTGTCTACAGCAAGAGCCCCTTGTGTTTTACTGCCAATAACCATATCAGCACCAGATTTATTACTAAAAACACCGCGGTCATTGACGGTAACGAGCACATTACCTGGGTTTTTCGTATCAATATCAACGGTTGCATCACCAGCGATACGCTGCTGTTGACGTCCCAAATACATCATTCCTTCGTTAGTAAACGTAGCTGGCCCGGATAAATTAACACCACGTGTTACTCCTCCCGCAAGCGTATAAGACGAAGGCTCTGATGTGGCCGAAACATTGATAATGCCTTTGTTGACTAATGAAGACGATGTGAGTTGAACGCCGGTGTTATCATTGTATTGCTGGCGAGGGGCGAGGTTAATAATACCCTCATTAATAACTGTACTGCCGTTTAAGGCTTGAATACCCGTTCCTGGTCCATAGGTGGAGAAAACAAGGCCAATAGGGCTAGCGTCTGTCAGTTCACGTTTAAATTTGGCCATGTCTGGATCTGTACCGACATCAATAACACCTTTATTAGTGATCGTTGAATTATCTGCACGAATGACTACGCTACCTAAACTGGTGTTGTTAAACGAACCTAATGTTCCTTGATTTATCAGATTCGCACCATTAGCTAAACTGATAAGCGAAGCTGTAGATGCATACAACTGAATACTAGCACCACTGCTGATATTCACATTCGCATTTGCGCCATCAGCAATAATATAGGCAACCCGATCGGAGTTAATGTCGTCATGAATGGGGTCATTTTCAAAACCAGAATACTCTGCATAAACATATTTGAAACTGCCATACGCTTTTTTGAATTCTCGGTCGTAGTTAGTGGACTCTAAGCGACCTTCCTTAACAGCTAAAATCAGGGCGTCGTTATAAGCCCGAAGAGAGTTGATATCAGTGACATTTTGTGCGCCAATAGTACTTTCAAACACACCATTGTAACCAGCATAAAATGACGTGACATCAGACTGAGCGCTATCAATCTGATTTTCACGATAATTTCCTAATTGAACGACAGTTTTACTCTTATAATCTAAAGATGAGTTACCATTAACTTTAAAGATTGAAGAAATAAAAGTAGGATCTGTTTTGCTACCTTTTAAATACGCTAATAATCTGTTGGTATCCTGGTTATACCAGTCGGCAGATGTCGAGCCAATGCTAACATCAAGAGTGCTACCGTTCTGTAGTTCAATCAGATTTCGGTCTACGTATTGACCATTATCGCCAACGTTCTCTTTTATGCTTAACTTTGTAGAAAGTAAACTTCCACTTCTTAACTGGTTAGTATCAAAAGCCTGGAAGGTGGTTTTGTTGTGAGTAATAGGGTCAATGTAATCCACACCTACTTTGTTCCCCAAAGTGAGTGTATTGCCCAAGTAAGGAGCGCCATCGCCTTTCAAAATACCACCTGAAAGTGCTTCCGCAAAAGTCATTTCAATAAATCCAGCCTTTCCTGAATCGATACGTTTAAAGCCGTCAGTAGATTTCAATACTGAGTTGCCTGAAATGTATTGGGTGTTACTTCTATCAGTTGAGATGAATTGTTGTAATTCAATATCATCTGCTAATGCAGGTGCACCCATCGCCAGAGCAAGTGCACTCAGAGAAAATAATCCCATTGAACGAATCAAGTGAGAAGCACTTCTTTTGCTACCACAGTTTGACTTGGTTTTACCTAATGTTAATTCAGATGTGACATCGAAACGCCCTAACGTGCTGTTCCATTTAACTCTAAAAATCTTATTCATGACTTTACCTAATTTCTCTAAGACGTAAAAAATCCTGCCTGCGAGAGGCATTCTTTAGTGTGATAATGATTTACTTCGCCAACAGAAGTACGCTAATAAGCAACCAAAACCCTGAGCAAAAAGCGATTAATGCAAGCCAGGTTGTGGCTCTTAAATTAACAGTCGACGAAGGCAGATGTTTTTTTGTGATATTCATTACTACTCCAGATACGGATATCAAAATCATGGCACCGTACGTCTCTACGTCCTCAGCCATGAATACCTGATTATTTTCCCATTCGTCTGAATCAAAAAGAATGAGAAGATCTTACGAGCCGTGTAGGACATGGACTACAAATCCTCAGAAAAGCCCAATTAATGTGATTGAAAATTAAGGTTATAGGAGTAATTGAAATATTTTGTAGGACATGGACTACAGGGGCCTGATACGCATTGTTTGTTCTTTATTACTGGGCTACGATTAATAAAACGTCAAAACTCCAAAGGATTGTCATGGCCAATTTCATCATCATTGATGATCATCCTCTTGCCAGACTAGCTATGCGACATATGCTTGAAAAAGAAGGGCATAGCGTTGTTGCTGAATCAGGTGAAGGAGAGGGTGTTGACCAGCTAGTTAGTCAAAATCGTGTGGATGCACTGATTGTGGATATTGATTTGCCCGGGATGAATGGCATTGAAATGATATCTCTATTACGTAAATCAGGTGTCAAATTACCCGCCATCGTGATGAGTGGGAAAAATGCGGACTATTATTCTGTGGAAAGCATGAAAGCTGGGGCGAATGGCTTTATTAGTAAGAAGAATAATCT
This sequence comes from Pantoea sp. Seng, assembly GCF_009829935.1. Lineage (NCBI taxonomy): Bacteria > Pseudomonadati > Pseudomonadota > Gammaproteobacteria > Enterobacterales > Erwiniaceae > Pantoea > Pantoea sp. Seng. The sequence continues at coordinate 99,333 of NZ_SZZV01000006.1, forward strand.
TGAAGACCTACTACAGGCTATCAATGCAGTCTTTTCTGGCTACGGTTATTTCCCTTTGCGAATGCATCAAGCCTATGAAACATCTGGACCAGAAAATGATAACGAGAGAATTCAAACGCTATCTAAAAGAGAGTTTGAGGTGTTGAAATATTTATCTGAGGGAAAAGAAATCATTAACATCGCAAATCGTATGAAAATCAGTAACAAAACGGTCAGCACCTATAAAACCAGACTCATGGAAAAGTTGGGTCTAAAAAACCAACGTGACATTCTCGATTTTACTCGCAGGAATCATATTAGTTAATGCTACGCTACCTTTTAATTTCGCTGGTTTTCTCTTGGTTTTTCACCGCGCCAGTCTTTGCTGACGCGGTGAGCTTGAAATACACGTCGCTTAGCAATGATGTCGTTTCAGCACCAAATTTAAATGATGAAGAATGGCGGTGGCTTGGGAGAAAACAGGAAATTAATTTGGGTTTTTATGGACTCGCGCAGCCCCCTCTCGTAAACATTGCTCCTGATGATGAATTGTCGGGATACATCCCTGATCTCTCGTATCTAACCCTGCGAAGCATCGGGGTCAGGATGAATTCGTTTCATTTCACGACTAAATCTGAAGCGATAGACGCACTTAAAAACGGCAGCATCGATTTACTCTTTAAGCCGGCAGGAGAATCATTGGCTGGTGAGTCGGCAATGTACTCAAGCGTTGACGTCCTACCTGCCACTCCGGTCATTATCAGTCGCCTTGCTGACACTAAACGTAATGGGTCAAAAAATCTCCCATTGACTCTCTCTCCTGTTTATCCCGCACCCATGAATGTACTGATGGGCATGAGCCAAATTGATGACAGCCGAGCATTGCTTCCTGCCCTGGAAGCTTACTACCTGATTCAGCGAAATTTTGCTGATACGCTTGTCATTACTGACGCTTCCAGTGAAGCCCTGCCTGGCTATCAATTCCTGCTCAGAAAAGATGAACTCGTATTAACCAATGTCATAACTCAAGCTTTGGCGCATTTGAACCAGGAGCCAGCCGGTCGCTCTTTGGCTTCACGTCGAGACGAAGATAATGTTGTGCGCTTTTTCACGTCAGCATTGCCACTGACCTCTGCCGAACAAAGATGGCTTAAGCAGCATCCCGAAATCAGCGTAGCCGCATCTTCATTTATCGCTCCTTTTTTCTTACTGGAGTCTGATGGAGAACAACGAGGTGTAATGCCAGACCTTCTGTCACTTATCAGTGTGAAAACCGGGCTTAAATTCAGATTTGAAGAAGAAGATGACAGCCAAAAGCTAAAAACGCTGTTGCAAAATGACAAGATCCTGATGACCGGCCCGTTAGTGTGGAGTGAAACGCGTAGTAAAGAGTTTTTGCTAACCAGACCCTTTATGTACAGCCCTGAAGTACTCATCACACAAAAGGGGTTTGAAGAGAAGGAGATTAAAACTGCAGCGTTAGTACCTGGTCAGGACGCTACAGAGTGGTTTATGAAGCAAAGACCGGATGTAAAAGTTACTTACGTAGGCAATCCTGGTCTGGCAATGCATTGGGTGGCAGAAGGGAAGGTGGATGCAACCATTAATACGTTGTATAGCAGCCGGTATTTTATTGAAGGTCTTTACCCTGGCACCCTTCAGGTCAGCCGTTCATTACCTGTTCCGGATGCTGCAATTACGTTTGCTATAAATCGAAGTGAACCTGAACTCTACGGGGTTATTAATAAAACCATTGCAGCACTCCCCCCCAGTGCTATCTCACGCATAGTATCTCGCTGGCAAAGTATGCCTGCAGCACGATTTGAGACCTGGAATATTTACCAGCGAGAGTTCTACATTGGGGCCATTGCAGCACTTCTTGTTTTGCTCAGTGCAGGTGTGTGGGCCTTCTTTCTTAGTCGTGAGGTCAAACGTACACGCAAAGCGAAAGTTTTACTCAGAGAAGAGATTTTATTCCGTGACAGATTAATTAATGGGCCGCCGAGGCCCGTTTATGTTGTGGATCTCCATGGTACAATCATTCATGCCAATAAAGCCTTTACTGCATTTTTCACGATTGAGCAGCGTCAGTCATTGGCTTTAAATCTTTATGACACCCGCCACCCCTTATTTCACATATGGACTAAAGTCATTCAGCAGCTTGAAAATGCCGTGCTGATTCATGAAGCCGAATTCGATATTCGTGTAGGAAATACGGAACGTACAGTGAATCACTGGATGACCGCCTATAAAGACAATAACGGTCAGGTGGGGGGTATCATATGTGGCTGGCAGGATGTCACCGATTATTTAAGCATGCAGAAAGAACTATCGCAGGCTCGTACTGATGCCGTGCTGGCGAGCGATACCAAAAGCCGATTTCTTGCCAATATGAGTCACGAAATACGCACTCCATTGAGTGCCATTGTTGGACTACTTGAATTGCAAGTACATGAAGGGCGTAGCGATGCAGAAATGATTCGTGTGGCGCATGCCTCATCACTCAACCTTCTTGAGTTGATTGGTGACGTGCTTGATATCTCTCGTATCGAATCAGGCAAAATGACGTTGCAACCGGATTGGTGCCGGATAAGTGCATTGCTTAACCCGTTAACTAATACCTTCAGTGGCTTAGCGCGCCAGAAGGGTCTGCTGTTATCTCTGGAACTCCCAGAAGTCGAATGGGAAATTTTTGTCGATAACCACCGCTTGCGCCAGATTCTCTCTAATCTCATCGGGAACGCAGTGAAGTTTACCGTGCAGGGAAGTGTGCATATCAATGCCAGGCTGAACACCATCGATGGAGAGCATCAACTCGATATTGAAGTTACCGATACCGGGCCGGGAATCGCTTACGAAGCGCAGCAGAAATTATTTTCACCATTCGAACAGGGGGGGCACTCGACGTCCGGCGGAAGTGGATTAGGGCTGGCCATCAGTCGTGAGATTGCTCAATTAATGGGTGGGGATGTCAAGCTGCACAGCATCCCGGGCAAAGGCACCACGCTTAGTGTGTCGATCCCGGTCAATGTCCGAAGCTCCTCACTGGCTGAGGTTTCCGCCTCGAAACGGCCTTTGGAAACCATGAAGCACTTGCACATTCTTATTGTCGACGATCATCCTGCTAATAGGCTGTTGATCACAAGACAGTTGTCTCTGATGGGACATCGCGTGACAGAAGCCATTGATGGTCAGGAGGGGTTAGCGCATTGGAAAAATGAGCAGCCCGATGTGATTATTACTGACTGCAGTATGCCGGTAATGGATGGTGTTGAGATGTCACAACATATTCGTGAAATGAGCGGAGATGTGGTGATCATTGGGATCACGGCCAATGCGCAGGAGTCAGAGAGACAACGTTGCATTGCTGCGGGGATGAATGATTGCTTATTCAGACCGGTAAGTCTTGAACAACTTGCTAATGCTTTAGAAACACTTACCGATACAGGGCCATCAGATAATGAAACATTGGATTACTGGCTTAACCTTGAAAAAGTCACCGCTTTCCTGCCTGACAGCCCCATGGAAATTAGTCAGTTCATTTCGACGGTGATAACTGAAACACGCCATGACATCAAGCGAGCTAAAGAGGCTGTCAGGATAGATGACTATTCTACTGCCCAACGCTATTTCCATCGAATGGCTGGAACGCTGAGAGTAATTGGTGTCGAGAAAATCACTGATATTTGTGAGTTGCTGGAAGAATTAACAGCAATGCATGAAGAAAAAAGCATTCTGCTGGCGCACCTTTCAACAGCTGAACAAAATTTAGAGAAATTTAACCATGCATTTTTAATATCAGATGCGTACTGCCAATAACCAGGACATTTCATACAAGCAGCTTTTACCCTGTCTGATGTGCATCTCTCTCGTCAACGTGTTTAATACAGGTTTTGATCGAGAAGGATGCTTAAATGTTCAAGTTGACGGTGTTGGACAATGACAAGTGGATTACAGAAGGTATCGCTTATTATTTTGCGGAAAAGCATATTTTAACTTGCATCCCAGAAGAAATAAAATCGAGTGATATCATAAGGCTGGTTGCCGGTTCAGATGTCGTAGTCAGTGAAATTTCCGCTTATGGGAGAGATGTGCAATTTTTCTCAGAGATACTGATGGACATCAGTAATAAATTGCCGGATACACGTTTGATCCTGCTTACTGCTATCGAAGAACCCGCAGTCATCGGTTATATTCATAAATTAATGCCACAAGTTACTATTTTATCCAAACGCAGTGAAATACAAGCATTGGCAGACGTTGTCTTTAACCATAGTGGTGGAGTGGATTTGACAAAAGGGAAAGTGTTCATTGGTCATGAAACAGATTGTTTAACTTCAAGAGAGTTCAGCCTTTTACGCTCTTTCGCCAGCGGACATAGTCTTGTTAATATTGCAAGAACACTTAATGTCAGTGGAAAAACTGTTAGCCATCATCGTAGCAAAATCATCAAGAAACTGAACTGCAGTAATGTGATGGAATTTACTCAACGGCTCATAGATATGGGTTTTTCAATTCAAAACTCCTCAACCCCGACTCAACAACTATAATATTCCCTGATGGTCTGCCCGGTATGGGCACACAGATCATGCTGGATGTTTCCCTTGCTCACTATCATCGGTGCTTTTGCAGAAGGATAACCCATGCGTAATTTTCTGGTGGCGTTGTGCATCTCGTTGAGTGTTCTGACCTTCCCGGCTCTGGCGGCGGGCACATTGAGTGATGGCTGGGAATGGCTGAAGCAGGATGTCTCGCAAACCTGGGAACAGCCTCAGTATTACGATATCTACCTACCGTTTATCAGCTGGCATGCGCGTTTCGCCTACGACAAAGACAAAACCGACAACTACAACGAATCGCCGTGGGGCGGGGGTTTTGGTGTGTCGCGCTACAACGAGGACGGTGACTGGAGCGCGCTGTATGCGATGGCGTTTAAGGATTCGCACAACATGTGGCAGCCGATTATCGGTTACGGCTGGGAGAAAGGCTGGTATCTCGATGAGGCACGCGATGTACGCTTAGGGCTAGGGTTAACCGCTGGCATCACCGCGCGTGATGATTTTGCCAACTATGTGCCACTGCCGATTGTCCTGCCGCTGTTCTCCGCAGGTTATAAAAATCTTAACGTGCAGTTCACCTATATTCCGGGTAGCTACAACAACGGCAACGTGCTGTTTGCCTGGTTCCGCTATGGTTTCTGACAGGGTGCAGCGTTCTCCCGTGCTTAAGTGGCTGAAGATAATCGCCCTGAGCGTGGTTTCTTTGCTGATCATGTTTTTGCTGATTCGTGGATATCAGTCTGAGCAGGGGCCGCCGCTGCATCGCTGGCACACCTGGGCGGCTGATGAAATGACGGTGGAGCAAATAGATCACGCCACCTTCGACGATTATCTGGCGCAGGAAAATGTGATCTTCAAGCAGATGAAACACAACGTCACGGATCAACTTAGCGTTGAAGAGAAAACCTCGCTTAACCGCTATTATGCGCAAAGCCCGGTCTATCCGGCAGGATTTGCCACCGACTGGAACCGTTCGTTTGTACTCAAACCCGCTGGTGAAATTAAAGGCGCGGTGGTGCTGTTGCACGGTTTAACGGATTCACCTTACAGCATGCGTTATCTGGCACAGGCCTATCAGCAACAAGGCTATGTTGCGGTAGTACCCAGGCTGCCCGGCCATGGCACCGCGCCGGGATCGTTAACCAAAGTTGACTGGAAAATGTGGCTGGCCGCGACGCGTCTGGCCGTGCGTGAAGCCACCCGGATAGCGGGAACCCAGGTCCCGTTTCATCTGGTGGGCTACTCCAACGGCGGCGCGCTGGCGATGAAATATGTGCTCGATGCTCAGCAGAATCAAAATCTGCGCAAACCACAACAGGTGGTGTTGTTGTCACCGATGATTGGTGTGACGGCATACGCCCGTTTTGCGGGGTTAGCGGGATGGCCAGCGGTGTTCCCGGTGTTTGCTAAAGCGGCGTGGCTGAATATCGTGCCGGAATACAACCCGTTTAAATACAATTCATTCCCGGTGCGGGCGGCGCGCCAGTCCTGGCTGTTAACCCAGGCGTTGCAGGAACAGATTGTTCAACTCGCACGCGATGGCGAAATACGTGGCTTACCACCGGTACTGACTTTCCAGTCGATCCTCGATTCTACGGTCAGCACTCGAGCAGTGGTCAATGCGCTGTATCGCTATTTACCGGACAACGGCAGCCAGTTAATGATTTTCGATATTAATCAGGCAGCCAATTTGCGCGCGCTGTTCCGGCCTGCACTGTATTCAGCGGTCAACGACTTACTGCCTGCCGCGCCGCGTCATTACGCCACAACGGTGATCACTAACGCGTCGCCCACCACTTATGAGGTGGTTGCCCGCATCACGCATGCCGATCAAACCAACGAAGTGACGCGTCCGCTGCATCTGGCGTGGCCGCAGGATATGTATTCCTTGTCGCATATCGCTGTCCCATTCCCTCTCACCGATTCGCTGTATGGTCGCGAACCCACCGAGAAAAATCGTTATGGCATCAGCCTTGGCACCATTTCACTACGCGGAGAAACTTCCAGCCTCACCGTGGGGCTCGACACGCTGATGCGTAATACCTCCAATCCGTTTTTCACTTATATGATGGCGCAAATTAATGGACGGATTGCCTGCGGCCAGCAGTCGGATCTGCAACAGTGCCTTAAAGAGTGATGACTTTTTTCAGCAGCCCGTTGGCAAGAATCAGTCGGGCCAGCAAAACTGAGAGCACAAAGGTCAGCACAATCAGCGTGAGTTTAGTGGCCAGCGAGTTAATCGGGATCAACGCGGTGACGATATGAAACACCGAGTAGTGCATGATGTACACCCCGGTCATGGTTTTACTCACGGTGGCCAGCAGCGTCTCTTTGAGGGCGACATGGCGGCGAAAGCGCACGCCGCTGGCGGCTAACACCAGTGCGACCACCAGCAGGTAGATTTGTGAGCCGGTGAGGAGGAAAGCATTGCGATCGGCTTTAAACAGCGCGAAGAAGAAGTGCTGCTCGTACAACCAGGTGAACAGATAAATAAACGGCAGGGCGCAGGTAGCGATAAGGGCGACTCTTCTCCGACTCAGCCAGTCGGCAATCACCGGTTCACACAATAGCTGGCCGGTGAGGTAAAACAGTAACCAGGTCCAGATACGGTATTGCGGCGCGAGACTGAGCACCCGCACCTCGGGATAGAGCACCGACAGCAAATCGTAGCCATAGGAAAACAGCAACAGGGCGCCGACCAGCGCGCAAAACGCCAGGCGATGAAGGCTGAGCCAGCTGAGCAGCGGATTGAAGCTGTAGATCACGATAAACGAGAACACAAACCACGGCTGAATCAGATAGCCGCGCTGGTAAGGTTCCCAGAGATAGTAAATCGTCATCCAGAACAGAAACACGATCACCACATTGCGTATCTTGTTGAGCTGCCAGCGTAAATCCTGCTCGGCGTGGCTATCCATAATGCCCGCCACCACAAAAAACAGTGGGGTGGCGATGGTGGAGATAAACGTCAGGAACGCCAGAATCCAGTGGTAATCATAATCGTAGCGATCCTAGGTGTTATACAACGTAAAAAAGGTCACTGCCGCCATGCAGCCGAGTGTCTTAATGACATTCAGCCCGGTGGCGTTCATGTTGACGTCGCTTTCTCAGCGCGGTGGAAGCAGGCATAAATCACCGGCAGAACCAGCAGCGTCAGTATCGTTGCGAAGCCCAGTCCAAACATAATCACCACCGCCATGCTCTGGAAAAACACATCGCGCAGCAGCGGTGCCAGGCCTAATACCGTGGTGAACGCGGTCAGCAGGATGGGGCGCAAGCGCGACGTGGCGGCATACAGAATCGCGTCGTGCTGCGTTTTGTCCTGTTTTTGCTGTTCAATCTCTTCCACCAACACAATGCCATTGCGGATCAGCATGCCGCTCAGGCTCAGCAAGCCGATCAGTGCCATAAAGCCAAACGGAATACCGGTGAGCAAAAAGCCCGGCGTCACGCCGATTAGCGCCAATGGCACCGTGAGCCAGATTGCCACGGCATTTTTTACGGAGCTAAACATCAGCACGGTAATGACAAACATCACCAGATAGCCCAACGGCAACGTGGTGAACACGCCTTGCTGCGCTTCGCTGGAGTTTTCGGCATCGCCGCCCCATTCAATGCTGTAGCCGTGCGGCAGTGGGATCTGATCAATTTGCGGCCGCACGCGTGACAGAATATCACCGGAGGTATCGCTGCTGAGCGGGCTGGGATCGGTCATCACCGTCAGCACGCGACTGCGATCGCGACGCAGAATTAATGGATCTTCCCATTCAAGATTAAAGCCACTCACTACATTACTCAGCGGAAGGTAATGCTGCTGGCTTTGGCTCCACACCAGCACGTTGTTCAGATGATTGGCATCCTGGCGTTCACTGGCGGGCGGACGCACCACCACCGGCAGCAAATCTGCACCTTCACGATATAAGCCCACGCGGCTGCCGGTGAAATTCATTTGCAGCGCGTTATCGATTTCCTGTTTATCCACCCCCAGCTCGCGGCCCAGCGCCGGATTAAACTGTGGACGGATGACCTTGCTGCGGTTTTGCCAGTCATTGCGCACGCTGTCGGTGGCGGGATCCTGCGCGAGGATATCACCCACTTCACTGGCAATCAGTCGCATGCGGTCGGGATCGGGGCCTTTGATGCGTACTTAAATGGCGCTGCCGCCGGAAGGACCAAACATCACCCGTTTGGTGCTGGCATTCACCTGCGGATACTGGCGGGCAATATAGTTATCCACACGGCGTGACAGCGCGGCGATGTTACGCTGATCGTCCATGCGTACCATGATTTGCGCATAGTTGCTGTATTGGCGCTGTCCATTGTAAGTGAGGATAAAGCGCATGCTGCCCTGGCCGACGGTGGTGACCGTAGACACCACGCCTTGCTGCCCGGTGATCGACTTTTCAATATCGCTAGCCATTTGCTCGGTGGCTTTGATGTCCGTGCCGTATGGCAACCACAAATCGACAAAGAAGATCGGCGTATTAGACGAGGGGAAGAAGTTTTGCCGCACGCCACCAAAACCCCAGATCGACAGCGCCAGCAGGGCAGCCATCACCGCAAGCGTGACCGTTTTCTGCTGCAACAGCGCGTTGAGCGTGCGTTGGTAGAGTCGATAAAAACCGCCATCATAGGGCGAGGCTTCAGCGGCGGGTGTTGCCGTGCTACTCGTTTTAAACAGCCACCATTTGATTAACACCGGCGTGATGGTGAGCGCCGAGAACCAACTCAACATCAGCGAAATCAGCAACACCTGGAACAGTGATTTGCAGTACTCACCGGTGGAATCCTGCGACAACCCAATCGGCGCAAACGCCAGTATCGCGATAATCGTGGCCCCTAACAGCGGGAAGGCCGAGCGCCGGATAACAAAGTTGATCGCCGAGGTACGCGATGAGCCTTGCTGACGTGCAATCAATACCCCTTCGACGATCACAATCGCGTTATCCACCAGCATGCTGAGGGCAATAATCAGCGCTCCCAGTGAAATACGCTGTAGCTCAATACCCCACAGATACATGATTAGCAGGGTGCCCAGCACGTTCAGCGCCAGCGAGAGCGCAATAATGATGCCGCTGCGTACGCCCATAAAGATCAGCAGTACACCCACCACAATCGCCAGCGCCATCAGGAAGTTGGTGATAAAGCCGTTGACGGAGTGCGCCACTTCCGCAGCCTGATCGTAAAAGGTGTTGATCTGAATACCGGCCGGTTTTTCGGCCGACATCTGCTGCAGTTTGGCTTCCAGTGCACGACCTACGTCAATCACGTTGACGCCAGGGATAAAGGAGACGCCCATGGTGACCGCTGGGCGGCCGTTGGCGTGATAGATGCTGGAAGGGGATTCGCTCAACCCGCGAGACAGAGTAGCGATGTCGCGCAAGCGGGTGGTGGCAGTGTCGCCAACGGGGCTGATAAGCAGATCGCTCAGCTCATCGATATTTTCAAATTCCCCGGTAGGGTGCAGACGAATCGATTCGGAGCCTGATTTGATCTCTCCCGCGCTGGAGACCACGTTCAGACGGCTCAGTGCGGCGGAGAGTTGCGCAGGGGTAATCCCACGCGCGGCCATTTTGGTCAGCGAAACATCAACGTTGATTTGCTGCGGAATCGCGCCGCCAATCGCCACCTTGCCCACGCCGGGCACCAGAACCAGTTCTCGCCGCAGCTGTTCAGCGTATTGCACTAATTCAGGATTGCTGAAGTTGTCACCGGAAATGGCGAAGAAAAAGCCGAACACGTCGCCAAAATCATCGTTAACGAAAGGCGCCGCCACGCCGGGCGGGAAGAAGCGTGATGCATCACCGACGCGCCGCCGCAGCTCATCCCAGATTTGTGGCAGTTCGTTAGAGTGATAGCGTGACGCAATATTCACCGTAATTTGTGACAGGCCGTTGGAGGAGATGGAACTGACGCTGTCCAGATAGGGCAACTGCTGCAGGGCATTTTCCAGCGGCAGCGTCACCTCTTCTTCCACCTGCTGCGCAGATGCGCCAGGGTATTGTGTGACCACCACGGCGGTTTTAATGGTAAAAGCGGGGTCTTCCAGGCGACCAATATTCAGCAGGGCAAAAATACCCCCTAGCCCTAATAGCAAAATCGCCAGCCAGACGCGAATCGGGTTATCAATAAACTGTTTGGAGATGTCCATTACAGCCCTCGCTCACGCGTCCAGATGCGTACCGGCTGTTGCGCATGTAACTCATTGACGCCTGCTGCGACCACGCGTTCACCGGCTTTCAGTCCACCGGTGATCACCACGCCCTGGTTTGTGACATCGCCGACGACGACCTTACGATCTTCCAGCTTCAGCTGATCGCCGCTGCCTTGCACCACCCAGACATGAGGCTCATTGCGCTGGTGGCTGTCGGGGTTAAACACCGCTTCGACCGGAACGACCAGCGCAGCATGATTAACGTTGGCGGGAAGATTGGCCAGATTGATGGTGACAGTACCACTGACACCGCCCACGGCCGGAAAATCGGCAGGGCGCGGCATGGTTAAGATCACCTGCCAGGTCAGAGTGTTACTGCTACTGCTGCCGGTGTGCTCTTTGTATTCAGCCTGAAATTCGCGATCCGGCAGCGTGTTAATCCTCACTACCGGGCGATACGTCATGTTGCGGATATCCAGCGCGGTGAACAGGTTTTCCGGCACGTTAAACACCACATCAAGCAGGTCGGTGCGCGTTAACGTGGCGATGGTCTGGCCCGCCGCAATCACCTGATGATTACGCACATTGACCGTCGCCGCGGTGCCGCTAAAAGGCGCGGTTAAGGTCATCTGGCTTAACTCTTCACGGGCAATTTGTAAGGCCGCGTTGGCAGCATCGCGGTTCGCGCGCTGCACGTCCATTTCAGCCTGTGAGATCGCCTGGCGGCCAGATAGCGTCTGGAATCGTGCAAACTGTCGCTGAGCGAGGGTGGCGGCGGTCTGTCGTTCGTTAACGCGCTGCTGCGCCTCTCGTGCCACCAGTCTGGCGATCACTTGTCCCTGCGTCACATTGTTTCCCTGGCGAATTTCCAGGGCGTCGATCTGTCCACCTCGTTTAAAGGAGAGGTCGGTGGAATCCCCCGATTCAATGCGTGCGGGGAAGATGCGTTGCTGAGCCTCACCGGAAGACACTACCTCAACCACTTTCACCATGCGCGGCAAAGGAGTAACTTCCGTTTTTTTTTGATCGCAACCTGTTGTTATCAATATAACAATGGCGATCAGCGGAAAATAACGCGTCACGAGTTTGTCCTCAATCAGCAATATTGAATTAATTATTGGCGTTATTATTAGCGAGGTTCTTATTCACCGAGCATTGAAACGACGGCGTAGGTAAATAACCCCACGGCAGAACAGGTTACAATAGCGATAACCACATAAAGACTCAGGCGCAGCAGACTATAGTCCGGCATCGTTACCTCCATTAACAGTGGGCGAAATAGAGTCATCTCACTGCGGACGGATAGGAGTGACGGTTAAGGTTTATTTGTTAAGCATGAGCATAGCTGTGGATATCCAAAAATGTAAAGTTTGATAAACGCAATAACTTTATCGCAACTCATGGAATTTAAATCTGATTTGTTTGATTTAAATAGAGCTTTAAACCACGTTAACAACATAAACACAAAGTGTGGCTTTTCTCGCCATTTCATTAACATAGGGGTTGGTTAATTTATTTTCGTTAAAAACGGCTTATTTATCTTTGGTTTAAATTTACGCTAAAAATTGTTTTTTGATTACGGATGACTTTCCTCATAAAAGCAGAGTGAGTTGAATAGCCTGTGCTACGTTTATAACGTTCATTTCTCTTGTCAAAAGTTTGTCGTATAGATTATTTCCCTACTCAATTTCGTTGGGCAGCCATTAATGACATGTCTTTCAGTTATAAACGGGACTCACCTCAGGCAGTGCGTAGATGTTTGTCTTTGTATTTGTATTTGAAGTGGATCTGTTAATAACGCGATGTCACCGCCTTGATTTCCGAAACAGGATTTGAGGAGAAAGCGATGAATACTGCTAAATCGGAAAGGTCGTACTATCAGCTTTCTGTCGATGAAACCTTGAGCCAGACAGAGAGTTCACTCGAAGGTATCTCGGGTAGTGAAGCAACAGCACGCTTACAACAGTACGGTCAAAATGCCCTGCCACAAAAACCGGGCAAGCCAGCATGGCTGCGCTTCCTCGCCCATTTTAACGATGTACTGATTTACGTGTTACTCGCTGCCGCGCTGCTGACGGCAGTGATGGGCCATTGGGTCGATACACTGGTCATTCTCGGTGTGGCAGTGGTCAACGCGTTGATTGGTCATATCCAGGAGAGTAACGCGGAAAAATCCCTGCAAAGCATACGCAATATGCTCTCCAGTGAAACGGTGGTGATCCGCGCCGGTAACCATGAAACCTTGCCGACCACCGCGCTGGTGCCGGGTGATGTGGTGGTGATCCGCGCCGGGGATCGTATTCCTGCCGACTTGCGCGTGATCGAAGCCCACAATCTTCGCGTCGAAGAGGCGATACTCACCGGGGAATCCACGGTGGTAGAGAAAACCACCGATGCGCTTGCGGGCGAACTTCCGTTAGGCGACCGCACCAATTTACTGTTTTCGGGAACAACGGTCAGTTCTGGTGGCGGTAAAGGGCTGGTGGTGGCTACAGGTGGAGAGACCGAACTGGGGCACATCAACCAGATGATGTCCGATATCGAAAAACACCGCACGCCGTTGCTGGTGCAAATGGACAAGTTAGGGAAAGCCATCTTCCTGATTATTCTCGCGATGATGGCGGCTCTGTTCGTCTTCAGCCTGCTGTTCCGCGATATGCCGGTCTCTGAACTGATGCTGTCATTGATCAGTCTGGCGGTGGCGTCGGTGCCCGAAGGTTTACCCGCCATCATCTCCATCATCCTCTCACTTGGCGTGCAGACCATGGCGAAGCAGCAGGCGATCATTCGCAAGCTGCCGACGGTGGAAACGCTGGGTGCGATGACGGTGATCTGCTCAGATAAAACCGGCACGTTGACCATGAATGAGATGACGGTCAAAGCGGTGATCACCGCCGACCATATCTATCGGGTAGACGGTGACAGCTATGAACCGGTTGGTGCCATTCATAAAGCGGATGACGCCGAACCGATTACCGTCACGGGTGGGTCCTTGCTGGAGCAATATTTACGTACCATCGATCTGTGTAATGACAGCCAGCTGATTAAGGATGAGAGCGGTTTCTGGAAAATCACCGGGGGCCCGACAGAAGGTGCGCTCAAGGTGCTGGCCGCCAAAGGACAGTTGCCGGTGGTCACCACCGAGTTACGCAGTAAAATTCCGTTTGATTCGCAATACAAATACATGTCGACGTTGTACCGCATTGGTGACGAAGAGCGCGTGCTGATCACCGGCGCGCCGGATGTGCTGTTCCGGCTTTGTCAGCAGCAGCAAACCGAGCACGGCCTGCAACCGCTCGATATCAGCTGGTGGGAAGGCAAGATTGAAGAGTATGCGCGCGAAGGGCTGCGCATGGTGGCGGCAGCCTGGAAACCGGCGTTACCGGGACAAACTGAACTCACCCATCAGGATCTGCAACAGGGCGTGATTCTGCTCGGCATTGCCGGAATGATGGACCCGCCGCGCCCTGAAGCCATCACCGCGATTCGTGACTGTCTGCAAGCCGGCATACGCGTCAAAATGATCACCGGAGACCACCCGCAAACCGCGATGAGCATTGGGCAGATGCTGGGGATTGGCAATGCAGGCTCAGCCATCACCGGGCGTGAACTGGAAGTGATGGACGATCACCAGTTGAGTGATGCCGCGCAGGCCTACGACATCTTTGCCCGCACCAGTCCGGAGGATAAATTCCGTCTGGTTCAGGCGTTGCAGAGTAAGCAAGAGGTGGTCGGTATGACCGGGGACGGCGTGAACGATGCGCCCGCCCTGAAGCGCGCCGATGTCGGTATCGCGATGGGTATTAAAGGCACCGAAGTGACCAAGGAAGCCGCCGATATGGTGCTCACGGATGACAACTTCGCCACCATTGCCAGCGCAGTAAGGGAAGGGCGCCGGGTTTATGACAATCTGAAAAAAACCATCTTGTTTATTATGCCCACCAACCTCGCGCAGGGATTGTTGATCATCATCGCGCTGCTGGCAGGGAATCTCATTCCGCTCACGCCGGTACTGATTCTGTGGATGAACATGGCGACGTCGGCCACGCTGTCGTTTGGTCTGGCATTTGAAGAGGGTGAAAAAAACATCATGCGCCGACCGCCGCGCGATCCCAAATTGCATGTGATGGATGGATTCGCCATCTGGCGCGTGGTGTTTGTTGGTTCAATGATTGCGATAAGTGCGTTTGTGCTGGAAGCCTGGCTGCAGCCGCGTGGCTATTCCCCTGAGTTTATCCGCACCGTGCTGTTACAGACGCTGGTTACCGCGCAGTGGTTCTATATGCTCAATTGCCGTGTGTCGGACGGCTTCTCTCTGAGTAAAGGGCTGCTGATGAACAAAGGTATTTGGATCGTTAGCGCGGTGCTGCTGGTGCTGCAACTGCTGATCATCTATGCGCCATTTATGCAGCTGCTATTCGGTACCACTGGACTGCCATTCCGTTATTGGGTCATTACCTTCATCATCGGTTTCGTGATGTTCCTAATTGTTGAAGTCGAGAAACCACTTACCCGGCGATTCAGAACGGCTTGAGTCTGCTGCCGCCCGTCACGCTGGTGTCAGCGAGGCGGGCGGTGTTTAAGACGATACATGTAGATTTCGAGCCAAAAGATGGGATTTAAACGTTGCAGGACATTTGCTGTCATCAAGTCAGAGAGGAAAGTGTCGCACGGGTTCGACAATCTTCACCGGTTTCTTTCTCTTTGGTTTTGTCGCCCTGCACAGTGCTGGCATAGCTGCCTTGGATTTTTCTGGCTCGGTAGTCTTATTCACAGTGATACAGCACGGGCAGTAATGAACATTCGTATATTGCGCTGCGGCGACGGTTAATGCCTGGCTGTGGTTATACATACTGCCAATAAACGCCCGTGAATCGATACCGGGTAATTGTTCACATCCTGCGGTATGCAACAGCAAGCCCCTGCGGGCGTGATCGCAGACGTAATATTTCGTTGCCTTATACATGGTTTTTATCCGTTTGCTGCGTGAGTCAATGGACTCATTAAAGTTTATCGTATTCAATATCTTGTAAATTTGAACATCTCACTACGGCCTGAAACTCAGTTTGCCCACGATGGCTCGCCAAAGTAAACGGAACGATAATACGTGTACCATTTTTTTGCTACGCCTTCATTGTGGACCAGAAGAGAGCCCAGGGTGATTCTATTTTTCCCAAACATCTCGGTATCGGATTTATTGAGGAGATCTTTTTCTACGGCAATAACCGCATCACGACTGTGAACGGTCACACAGGCTATTTCATCTTTTTTGGTTTTCTACGCTCCGCAAATATACCTCATAACCCGACGCAGACAAAATAATCACCAGGGCACTGAGTGCTCCAACCTTAGCGGAAGTCTTCATTCTAAATTCCCTTAAGTGCTTCACAAACAGTCTCCGGTCTAACTAGCGGAAAATCAATAGTATTTTTGGTTTATTTGATGAAATGAATTGATGTGTATTGCCGATGTCGCCGGGTCATTATCTGATAATGGTTGGGATAAAATCTGAATATTACGTATCACAAAAAAATCCTGTGAGATTTATTGAAGAGGGACTCGAACAAATAAAACGGGCATTAAAGCCAAAGTACATCAAATATCCTGGTTAATAACTTGTTAATGGTAGAGTTATGGCATTCTCATGACATTTTTTCCTACATTAATGCTGAGGTCAGAAGTATCTGATGATAAAAACTCACAGCTCACTCATTCAGCAGGACTATTCACATTAATCAATGAATCACCGCGAAGCTGAAACGCTCGTCGTGCATCTGGTCAGATAAAAAGATCAGTGTGTTAAAACAGCAAATGGTTTAACCTTTAACGACCGTCTGCAGTAGATTTAAAGTAAGCTTAATAAAATCAGTGAGTTGATTGAGGTTTTATTGAGCGGCCTTTTGATTGACTGCGACCTGTTCCAGGGGGTGCCCGGTTAGCGGGCTGAGATTCTACCCGCCAGCGTTTTCGCGTTGGCAACGTGGTGACCCTACGAACCTGATCCGGCTAATACCGGCGTAGGGAGCGGAACACAGGGCGACACTGCGTCCTGATCCCATCTTTGTGCTTGTAGCGGACAGACTCTACTCATCAGGCCCGGCCTGAGAAATTTCGCGCAATCGCAACTGGTGGACCCGCATATGACTGAAGCTGCTTTGATCGACGCTTTGCTGACCTTTCTTCAGCGTCAGGACACAACCGACGACGATTTTAACCGCCTGGCGCTCGCCATCTTCGCTTATCAATTCGAACACAATACCCCTTATCGCCGCTTCGCCATGCAACGCGGCCGCACACCCTTTACGGTGAAAAACTGGCGCGCCATCCCGGCGATTCCCATTACTGCGTTTAAGGATCTGACGCTGAGCTGCCATGCCACCGATGACGTCGAAGCGATGTTTATGACCAGCGGTACGACCGGCACGGTGAAAGGTCGCAGCTATCATCCGACACTCGATGTCTGGAAATGCTCAATGATGCAGAATTTCCGCCAGCGCTTTATGGCGGGCGAAGAGCGGATTCGCATGGGCATTTTGTTCCCTGATAATCGGGCGCTGCCCAACTCTTCGCTGGCCCATTACCTGACGTTAGCGGTGGAAAAATTTGGCACCGCCGAGAGCGAAGTGCTGCTGGATGACCGCGGTATCGCGATGGATCGCCTGTTTGCTGCGTTGGAGCAGGCTGAAGCGCAGGGCGAACCTTATGCGCTGCTGGGCGCGAGCTACAGCTTTGTCCATCTGCTCGACGAACTGCAGCGCCAGGGGCGACATTTTGCATTACCCGCTGGCAGCCGAATTTTGGATACCGGTGGATTTAAGGGACAATCCCGTGAGATTGAGGCCGAGCAGTTTTACGCCGAACTCAGTGCGTCGTTGGGCGTGCCGCGCACGCACTGCATCAACATGTACGGCATGACCGAACTGAGCAGCCAGTTTTATGACGATGGCAACGTTGCCTGTCCCTCGGTGAAATCCGGCCCGCACTGGATCCGCACCCGCGTGGTCAATCCGCTGACGGGCGAAGAGGTGCCGGAAGGTGAGATGGGCGTGCTGGTGCACCATGATCTGGCCCACTTCAATTCAGTTTCTGCCTTACTGACCGAGGATGCTGGCCGGGCAGTGGCGGGCGGCTTCCATCTGCTGGGCCGGGTCACCGGAGCGGATGCGAAGGGCTGTTCGCTGTCGATGGAAGAGTTCCTGGCTGCTGCGCAGGGTGCAGTGTGAAAGAGGTCGCGGGTTATCTACCGGGATGTTTATCACCTGAAGAGGTGCAGTGGCGCACGCTGAGTTTTAGCCATCACGGCCAGCATCTGGATGTCGACGTGCCCGATCTGAATCCGGCACAAATTACACTTCTCAGCGCACATCTGCGCGATCACGCTCGCGCTTATCTCACAACGCTGAGCGTGGCGAAGATCGTCGCAATTATTGATGAGGCCATTGCGCGATTGCTGGATCGAAACCATCCACTGCGCCGCAAGGCCGAAATGCTGCTGCCGATTGTCACCGGTTATGATGCTGAGATGATTCGCCTTGGGCTTACCGGATACCTCAAAACTTTTCGACAGCCGCAGCTCAAGCGCTTTTTAGCCGAGGACTTTAACGATCCACAGCTGTTGGATGATTTTCAGCCGCGACCTAATGGCGGCTTCGCACGGGCATTTGGCCCAGATCTGCTCATGCATATCTGGGCAGGAAATGTGCCAGGTCTACCTCTGTGGAGTCTGATTTGTGGATTACTGGTAAAAGCGGGCAGCGTGGGCAAATTGCCCGGTGCTGAACCGCTGATGGCGGGCTGGTTCGCACAACTGCTGGCTGAGATCGATCCCCAACTTGGCGAATGCCTGGCGGTAGTGTGGTGGAAAGGCGGCGAAGCCGAAGCAGAAAAACACTGGTTAACCCAGCCTGACGTGGTGATGGCTTACGGTGGTAATGCCGCGCTGGCTGCAATCAAACAGCAACTGCCTGTGACCACGCGTTTTCTGCCGCACGGCCATAAAATCAGCGTGGGGCTGGTGGGGCGTTCGGCACTGGATACAAGGCAGGGCGTCGATCTGGCGCAGCGCGTGGCCTATGATGTCATACGCTATGACCAGGCGGGCTGTTACTCACCGCAAATGCTGTTCGTTGAACGCGGCGGACGCATTACGCCGCAGGAATTCGCGGAGTACATCGCCCATGAACTCTGTGCGCTGGCGCGCAAATACCCGCGTCGCGCGCTCTCTTCGGCTGAAGTGAACAGCGTGGCAACCTGGCGCAGCCGTGAAGAGATTCGCGCGTTGCAGGACGATCGCATCCTGTTCGGCGAGCCAACGGACAGCTGGTCGGTGGTGGTAGTTGATGGCCCCGAAGCTCTGATGCCGTCGGCACTCGGACGCACGCTTAAAGTGGTGGCCGTTGATCAGATTGAGAATGCGATTGCATTGATTTCGCAGCAGAAAATTTATCTGCAAACGGCGGCGGTGGCGGCCACTCCGCGCGAGCTGTTTGTTCTCGCCGCGCGGCTAGGGCAAGCCGGTATCAGCCGTATTACTGCCTTTGGCAGCATGACATCGCCTGCCGCCGGATGGCATCACGATGGCCGCTTTAGCCTGCTGGATCTGGTCACTTTTACGGAAATAGAGGCATCTGCTGAAACTGCAGCTGAGCGCTTCGCGCCCTATGCGGATTGAATCCACGTTTTTACAGGAGGTAAGAGATGAAATTTGCTGATCAAACGATTCTGGTGACGGGGGCGAGCCGGGGTATTGGTGCAGCTATCGCGCAGGCTTTCGCCGCTGAGGGTGCGCTGGTGGTGGTGAACTACCTGCGCAGTGAAGCCGCAGCGATGGAAGTGGTAAAAAGCTGTGAAGCACTGGGCGGTTCGGCCATCGCCATTCGAGCCGATGTCACCTCAGCAGAGCAGGTAGCGGTGATGATGGAGCAGATCGCTAACACCACGGGTCGTCTGGATGCGGTGGTGAACAATGCTTTCGCACCCTATGTTTTCGATACTGATAATCGACAGCGCTTTTGGGAAACCTCATGGCAGGGCTACCAAAGCCAGTTTGACGGTGCCGTCGGCGCGGCCTACAACGTCTGCCAGGCTGCGTTGCCGCTGATGCGCTCACGCACACGCGGCAGCATTATCAATCTTTCCAGCGATCTGGTGGCCCGTCCCTCTGTTCCTTACCACGATTACGTCACGGCGAAATCCGCATTAATAGGCTTTAGCCGTTCACTCGCCGCTGAACTGGGGCCGCTGGGGATTCGCGTGAACTGTGTTGCGCCGGGTCTGGTCTATCCCACGGATGCCAGCAGTGCGACGCGAGAAGACGTGCGCGATTTTATCACCGCACAAACGCCGCTGCGCCGAATTGCCGAGCCAGTGGATGTCGCCGGTCCGGTGATGTTTTTAGCCTCAGAATGGAGCGAGTTTGTCACCGGGCAAACGCTGTATGTTGATGGTGGGTTGGTGATGGGATGACGGGGGCCGAACGCTGATATTGTTGGCAGCACGATGGGTTAGCGTTAGTCTGATCACTGATTTATCAATTTGCTAACGCCGCTTAACATAAACAGGGAGGTTTAATGAATGCCGCAACTATCCGTGCCGTCATCGGTGGAACGCTTTTAATGGCGTCGAGCTTAGTATCGGCGTCTGCCGCTCAGCCATTGCCTGTACCTCCAGAACATCCGAACTCACAGCGAATCTCCGTGGAGACGCAAGGAACGGGAACAGATGTCATATTGATTCCGGGGCTGGCGTCATCGCGCGACGTTTGGGCCGATTTATCTGCAAAATCACGCAAGAACCATCGCATTCATCTTATCGAGCTTGCAGGCTTCGCGAATACGGCTGCCATTGCCAACCCGGACGGGAAAATCATGGCACCGGCAGTTGACGCCATCGCTGCATATATTCACGTCCAGCACATCAAAGCCCCGACGATCATTGGCCATTCCCTTGGGGGAGAAATGGCATTGATGCTGGCTGCTCGTCATCCTGACCTGGTGGGGCGCGTGATGATCGTTGATGCGTTGCCGTTCTATTCATTGATGTTCAATCCAGCGGCGACCAGCGAAACGGTCGCCCCGCAGGCCACTGCGACGCGAAATTTAATTTTGGGGCAGTCGCCGGAGCAATTCACGGAGTTTCAGAAAGCATCCATCGCCCGTTTAGCGAAGACCGAGGCGGTGAGGCCTGCACTGGTGGCTGCGGGAATTGATTCCGATCGTAAAACCATTGCCGATGCCGTATATGAAGTGATGATCACCGATTTGCGTCCTGAGCTTGGCCGCATTAAAGCGCCGATTGAGGTCGTATATGCGTATGACACTGTATTTGGCGTACCTGCAGCCAGCGTGGATACGATGTACCGTCAAGCCTATGCTTCTGCACCCGATATCCACTTCACACGAATCGATAACAGTTTTCACTTTGTTATGCTCGATCAGCCTGAGCGATTTTCCGAAGCAGTTGAGTCGTTTTTGAATGGCGATGTTAGCCAGATGCAGCCACAAATTGAATGAGATTTTGGGAGGAACGGCCGGAATTGGCCGTTGCTTCGGTGCATTAGAGTGTAGGGCGGAGATATTGCGTAGGATGCATGTCTGACGTGAAAGAGATGTGGGGATGAGACGGAAAGAACCGCTGTGAGCGAGCAGCATAAGTCGCTGCTTCGTGAGCTGGAATAGAGCTTTGTTGGTGCGGCGGGTGAGAAGAACAGTCCTCATTCAAAAGCTTTCTCGATGGTGTCAAAAAGTTCTTCTACCATTTGATTCGCTAAGCGGAAACGCTGCGGTAAACATAAAAAGCCCCCTGCTGTGCAGGTTTTTTTATAGCTGTACTATTATGCAAAACGTATCCGTTAGGCGTACTTGAAATTCTTTCTCATGTTTCCGCTTTCGTTGTCGATAACCTGATTGCTGGCTGAGTGATGATTTCACTCAGCATTTATTTTTTCATTTCAGGCGATAAGGATATTTATGAACAAGCTTTGTGTTGCGGCGTTGTTGGCTCTGAGTTTAACCGGCTGTGCGCAGCAGACTTTCGTAATGAAACAGAATCAAGTTGGCGCGGCGACGAAAACCACCAGCCAGCCGTTCTTTATTTCAGGTATCGGTCAGCGTAAGAGCATTGATGCGGCGCAGGTGTGCGGCGGCCAGGAAAAAGTTAGTCGGGTTGAAGTTCAGCAGACGTTTGTTAATGGCTTACTGAGTGTGGTGACGTTTGGTATCTACACTCCACGAGAAGCGCGCGTTTATTGCGCCATCTGATAATGCCTCAGGCCGGCTCGCCGGCCTAATCTTGCGCCTGTTATTTAATCGCATTAGTTCATTGTAACTATTAAATTCTGCTGTCGTACCGCTGCGCGGCTTGCCTGTTGACGACGTTACTCGAAACGAGTTCAGGCAACGTCCCCCTTGATTAAGGATAGCGTTGCATCGAGCCATTGAACTCACAGCACAAAGCGGACTGACTGAAGCCATAAAAGCTTGTCGAGTGTCTCAGGGCGTGAAGCAGATCTCTGTTGAATCTTAAATTTCTGATGTTGTTATTTCATAGCGATAGTGACCTGATCATCGATGAGCAGGAAGGCAATGACAATCATGACTATGTCCGAGAACTGGCTGACTCTTCGCGCCGCCGCAGGCCTCGTGCGCAGAATCGCTTTCGAGCCGATCCCAACAGCACTGTAGATCACTGCGCAGTTGAATATCTGTATTAGCCTCATAAAGAAAATTTGCGCACCAGCAGGAAGCCCGCGTAACGGCTTGTGAACTGCGGCATAAGCCCCAGGAAAAATAATAGCGCATTCGGATTGAACCCACTTATGCCAAACCCTTTAATCAGCGTACGAAACCAGTTTAATGCCTAATAAAATGGCTAAAGAAGTAATCGGACGATCACACACTACGCTCACCCCTAGCCACAGTAGATAGGCCGCTCCGGCGTAGGTGAGCACCGTCAGGAATAACGGCACGCGGGATACCATTGCTCCGACGCCCGCCCCAACGACAATTGTTATGACTAAATATCCCAGAATCATGCCTGAGACTACCGGAAGCAGCATTCTATTGCGCATGCCGGCAGGCTGGCTTTTGACGTCCATGCGCTGATCGATGGACTGTGGATTCGCAAGGCGCATCTGAAAGACTCGCTCTCTTCCAAACAGGCTATCAAATCCGTACTTAGATTTATCAACAGCGTGGTTCCTGACACCAATGACCTCAAGGTGTAAACTCCAGCGGGCTGCCAGCAATGAATGCATGATTATGTTACTTTATGGAAAATCATGCGATTTCAGGGCGAAAACATGAGCGATTACGATGTATTTCCGGAGCAACGGCAGGCATTGATCCGAAACATACTTGAAGAGTCAGGCAGGGTGGTAGGGGCGGATATTGCCCGACAGTTAGGTGTGTCTGAACATACCATACGCAGGGATCTCCAGGAGCTGGCGAGGCTTGGTGTGTGCAAAAAAGTCTATGGCGGTGCCGTCAGCCAGTTCAAACAATCTGCCAGCTTCGATACCCGTGTACTGCAGAGCGTTAACGAGAAGGCAAATGTTGCACAGTGCTGCGCCGGGCTAATCAGATCCGATACATGCATTTTCATCGATGCGGGTTCCACGTACCTCTCAATGGTTGATTTTATTCCGGCGCAGATGTCTCTCACCATTGTCACAAATTCGCCGCAGATTGCAGCTTCACTTAGCGGCCGTGATCAAATTGAGCTTATTCTTTTGGGAGGAAAGGTTTATCCGCAGACGGGAAGCGTACTGGGAGCTGAGCCGATTAGCCAGGTCAGGGACATTTTGTTTGACCAGATTTTCATTGGCGTATGCGGCCTCGATCCTGAAGCCGGCCTGACCGCAGTGTACTATGAGGATGCCTGTTTCAAAAAAGAACTGCTGAAGCAGGGTAATGAAATTGTCGCGGCCGTCATCGCAGATAAAATGCCTCAGGTAGCGCGCTACAAGGTTGCACCGTGCGATGACATCGATATTATTGTGGTCAGCAGCTCAACGAACCCGTCGTCATTTTCTCATATTAACGTGCAGCTGCTGGTCGCAGAATAATACACAATCTATGCTGGCTTAACTCTGAAGCGCGAGCATACGTTTTATCGTTTCCAGAACGGCGTTCTCATCGTTCGTACCGGTGATAAAACGCGCTTTCGCTTTGGTCTCGTCGAAAGCGTTACGCATGGCGAAGCTGTAACCGGCCTGTTCCAGCAGCTCTATATCGTTATAACCGTCCCCAAAAGCCATCGTCTGTTCTGCCGTTACGTTCAGCATCTGCTGCAGCTTACGGACGGTGGTGCCTTTATGGATACCGTAACCAGCAATATCAATCCATGCCGCCTCTGATACCACAATGTAAACTTCTTCTTCGAAGGGAGCGAGATGCGGGCGCGTGGCGGGACAGTTTCCTTCTTCATCGAATACCGTGATTTTTACAAAGTCGCTTATCACGGAACTGAAGTCGTGGGTTTCGGTCAGTCGCGTGTAGGATCGCCTTATTTTGTCTTTCAGCCGCTGGGGCGTGTCAGCATGCACGATCGCGCCTTCCGGCGTACAGGCAATAACAACATGGCTCTGGCTGACGTTTCTGAGTGTATTAATGATGGCAAGTCCGAGGACATTGGCGATTAAAAACTGAAACATAAACCCGCCATTGTATTTAATGCGCGTTGCGCTGTCGCCGACGATCCAGATATCCTCACTCAGTTCGCCAAACAGTTCCTCGACCCTCTCACACTGCTTGCCGGTGCAGGCTGCAAACTGCACGTTCTTGTCTGCCATGAGTTGCCTGACTTCGGCAAATAACGCTCTGTCATAGTCGCCCTGGCTGTTGAGAAAAGTGCCGTCCAGATCAGTGATAACCAGCTTTATCATCATGCCACCTTCATTCAAGAGATTATGACTACGCTGCCAACACCAGACAGCATTCTTTTGACGCAGCGGATACGCTGCGAAATAGACTTTAGCATCTCATGCTCGAATGTGCGACATTGTGTTAATTTATGATGACTTGGTGGGGTGCCAGATTCTTAATACATGATAATTCATTTTCAAAGGGTGGGAGCCCTGCACGAAGCCATGCGGCCTGGATGCAGGGTAGTGATAATTCTGCGGTCAATATCAGGCCTGCCGCTCGGGCCTTAACAGGTGACGAATACTGAATGAAAGCAGCAGCGCCATCAGCAGCAACGCAATGACAAAAACAAAACCGTGAGATAGCGAAGCGTGATGTGCGATATACCCGATTACGGCGGGGCCGGCAAGAACGCCAATGTAACCCAGCGTCGTGACAGCCGGAACCGCCACCATCTGAGGCATGCTGTCCTGTTTACCAATCTGCGAGAACATGACCGGAACGATATTCGCGCAGCCGATGCCGATAAGCAGATATCCGGAGAGCAGCAGCGGCAGCGGAGTGCTGTAAATGATTATCAGAAATCCCGCTACGGCCGCGGCTGCACCAGCTACCACGACCACAAGCGCGCCTGCCCGCTGAACGATGTAGTCTCCACCTAGCCTCCCTGCGGTCATGGCTGTGGCAAACGCCGCAAAACCGAGCCCGCCCAACGATGAAGAAATGCCCCGGCTGTCCACAAGATAAACTGCACTCCAGTCCAGTACAGTTCCCTCAGCCATAAAGATGATGAAGCAGATAAGCCCCAGTATCAGTACGGTTCCTTTAGGCACGGCAAAAGCCGGTCCTTCAGCAGGATTAGCGTAGGGGAGCAGCTTTCTGTAGCTGAGCAGGAAAATCATAAAGACCGCCGCCAGGATTAAAAGCGTGGAAGAAACGATACTGAGTCCCAGAGAGAGTAAGCCTGTCATGGCGCCGGCGCCGGCTATTCCTCCTGCGCTGTACATGCCATGAAAGCCTGACATCAACGGCCTGTCCGCGTTTTTTTCCACAAGGATTGCCTGGACGTTCATGGCGCAGTCGGTTACCCCGATGCCAATGCCAAAAATGAACAGGGCGACGCCTAGCAGCAGGGGCGTGCTTACAAAAGCCAGAAAAGGCAATGAAAGGATAATAACAGCAACGGCGGCGACTATGACCGCCCTGCAGCCAAAGCGGGATGTCAGCGCACCCGTTACCGGCATAGCCATCATCGCGCCAAAGCCAAGGCATAACAGTAATGTGCCCAGCACTCCCTCATCTACGCCGGTATTAAATCGTGCAAAGGGCACAATCACGGCCCAGGCAGCAGTCACAAGGCCTGCGATAAAAAATATCATCCGTGTCGCGAGTCTTTCGTTCATCTCTGGCTTTCCTTTATCGCCGGTTGTTAAGCAGCGTCAGCGTTTTTTCGTGCAGGACAGAATTTGCGCTGGCTAAAATAGCACCGCCGTTCTCTGCCCTTTTCCCGTCAAGCGTTGTGACAACCCCACCGGCCTGCTCAATAACCGGGATTAGCGGTACGATATCGTAAGGTTGAAGTGAATATTCAACGCAGATGTCGATATGGCCTGCAGCAAGCATCGCCATGGCATAGCATTCTCCCCCGTATCGGGTCATCAGCACTTGATCGCAGAGTTCACTAAAATTATTCCTTTCATACAGAGCTACCGACTCCGGAGAGGTTGTATGTACTATCGCCTGGTGAAGTTCACGCGTCTGGCGGGTTTTAATGACCTTTTTTCCGAAGCGCCCGGAGAACCATGACTGCTGTCCGTCAGACCAGAATCTGTCGCCAGTATAAGGCTGACTCATCATCCCCATAACGGCTCTGCCGTTTTCGAGTAAACCAATCAGGCAGCCCCATACAGGCAGGCCGCACAGAAATGGCCGCGTACCATCAATAGGGTCAATAACCCATTGCAGGTTACTCCTGCCGCTTTCACCAAATTCCTCGCCAAGTATGGCGTGCTCGGGGAAACGCTCCGAGATAATGTCCCTGAGAACTCGTTCAGTTTCGCGGTCAACGCTGGTGACAGGATCAAACCGAAAGCCGTCCTTGGGCTTGGTTTCAATATCAATGACATGGTTATTTAGATAACCCTCAAGGGTTCTTTTTTCAGCGGCGTCAGCAAGTTCGTGCAGGAAACTGGTCGCTGGAAGTTCAAGGCTCATTAGCAATTCCTCAGCATGAAATGAGGAGTGATAATGATATATTATGCTCGATTATGCAATTTTGTGATCGATCAAGATCGATTTGGCAAGCTTTCCTAACTGTCTTGTATGACAGTTAGTGTGTTAGTGCTGACCCTGACCCTGACCCTGACCCTGACCCGAAATCCTGCTCCATTCAGAAACAGAATTCCGGCATGATAATGACTCCCCTGAGCGGAGGTTGTGCCGATGAAAAAGTCACGATTCACCGAAGAGCAGATTGTCTTTGCCCTGAAGCAGGCTGAGCTGGGTACGCCCGTACCGGAAGTCTGCTGCAAGCTGGGCATCTCCGATGCCACGTTCTACACCTGGCGAAAAAATTACGGCGGGATTTCTCCTTCAGAACTGAAGCATATGCGGTAGCTCGAGGAGGAAAACCTACGCCTGAAGAAGCTGGTTGCCGATCTGAGCCTCGACAAGGCCATGCTGCAGGACGTTCTGGCAAAAAAGAGCTGACGCTGGCACGCCTGCGCGAATGGGTCAGGGACTTGCAGACCCGCTACGGTGCCAGTGAAAGACAGGTCTGCTTCGCGCTTAAGATCAGCCGCAGTTCATACCGTTACCGCTCAGTTGCGGCTGACGACAGCGCACTGCGGCTGCGCATCAGGGAAATAACCGAAACCCGCGTCCACTATGGCTACCGCAGGGTTCACGTCATGCTGAAACGGGAAGGCTGGCGCGATAATCACAAGCGTATTTACCGGCTTTACCGCGAGCAGGGATTATCGCTGCGGCTGAAACGCCCCCGTCGCAATAAATCTGCGCTGAAACGTCAGCCACAGCCGCAGGGGCTGTATCCCAATCACGTATGGGGGATGGACTTTGTCTCCGATGCGCTGTTTGACGGTCGCCGGCTTCGCCTTCTGACGGTAATCGATCTCTACACGCGCGAATGTCTGGGGATCTGCGTAGGCCAGAACCTGCGCTCTTCAGAAGTGGCTGAAATGCTGAATATCATCGCGTTGAGACGTCCGTTACCACAGCTCCTGAAAACAGACAATGGCTCTGAATTTGCGGGAAAAATGCTGGATAAGTGGGTGTACGAACGTGATATCCGGATTGACTTCTCACGGCCAGGTACGCTCACGGATAATGCCACGGTGGAATCATTCAACGGCAGGTTGCGTCAGGAGTGCCTGAACGAGAACTGGTTTATGTCCATGGAGGATGCCCGGTGCAAAATCGAGGCCTGGCGCATACACTATAACCAGAGTCGTCCCCATTCTGCGCTGGGCTGGATGACCCCATTCGAATTCGCCGAAAAATCTGCCGGTTGCCAGAATAAGCAACCAACCTGAAGCCGGTTATTCCTGATTATGCATGGATCATATTCGGGGTCAGGGTCAACCTCCGTTAAGCTTCGCTGAACCGTATAAGAATGCATTTCGGGCCAGTGGGCGTGGGTCCGATGGTAAATAAAAGGTCAGGCAGTAAAACGTTGTTTGATTCAGGTATCTGCTGAATTTCCAATTTTCACGATCACTTCTTTATCCAAATTCTTTGAACTCCCAACCTTACTGCTCACTGGGTGCAATTTAAGATCCCATTCACGTCAATCGTCCGCACAGGAACTATTCTTCCGTCGTTTGGGATAGCAATAATTGGGTTTTGGGGCAGGAATGGGTGTGGGTGGGTAAAAATTGACACGAAGGTGATAATTATTATCATTTAACCAATTGTGAAAGGAGAGCACGTGAAAATCTACTGGACCCTTAAAAGCATTCCCGAACTGGCCGGCCTAACCCTGTGGGAGCGCGGAACAAGGTGGCGGAGCGCATATAAATCAGCTTTCCGTCACTGGCAGACTTGGGCGGGACTCGCCATCTGTGGGGCCTTCGGCTACGTAGGATCGTATTTTTTTGGTATTGCCGGCATCGTAGTTTTGGCCAGGCTGGGCGGCTTTGTGTACGGTCAGATTGTGACACACGTCGTCCTGAAACATTATCGTCACCGGCTGCGCGGCGAAACCGGCTGATCTGGACTTTACGGCCTCCACGCATAACGGGCCCGCAAGCGATATGTCTCCGTTCAACGTGTCCCATTGAATTTATTGCGGAGTCAGCTCTCAGCCAGCCAACCGTGCTGGCACCCCGTAACGGGAAAATGAAGCCAGTGTCACGTCAGGAACGTAGTCGTCGTTCAGCTGCAGCCACGTTTTTTACGTCGCTTAAGCGCGCTGCGGTGATGAACCTGCCTGGGCTAAGTCCTTTGGTTAGCTGTGGAGTGAGCATGTAACTGACGTAAACAAACGCGGTTGATCTAGCAATTAAGGCATTGCTGGTTGAACGACTGATTCTGGCAAACCATATTCTTAGTCAAGCCCAAGGACAGCAGTGAGCGAAGAGCAGACTTGATTTTTATGTGAAGATTATGTTCCCCGTAGCTTCATATGCAACAAAGGATATGGCTTGCCCTGACCGTCAACTTCAGAACGACCAACAATTTCAAAACCACGTTTTTTATAAAAGCTAATAGCCTGAATATTCTGTTCGTTTACATCAAGTTCATCAGCACTCTGCTCGTTGGTAGCTTGCAGCAGAAGTCGTTTCCCGATGCCCTTACCGCGTTGATCTGCATCTACAAAGAGCATTTCAATACGATTTTCGCTTACCCCAGTAAAGCCCACGATCGAATGGTCACAGCTCAGGCGCGCGAGCGTAATAGTCAGGCCAGGCAGATACGTATGCAGTATAAGGGGGCGTAGCGCCTGGATATCCTGCTCCTGTAAAAAATCATGCGTAGCACGTACGGATGATTCCCAGACCTTCAGTAAGATCGGGTAATCAATTGGGGTACCCACTTCCATATTTATCATGATCTTATAGTCCATAAATTGACATTGTATAGCCATGATAGCTGTGTGGAATTATTTGTCACCGTATGGCGTAAATTTGTTCGCTTTTGGCACGCAGCCGCCATTCCCACTAAAAACTTTTTTTTGCTCCCTCCTGCTCCTCTCAAACCTTCGTCTAACCACGAAGGGCACATTTCTTACCTTTCTGCTGGGATGTTATGGCGAACGGCACGGAAACCTGTCCGTTACTAACTTTATTAAAACAGGTCGTGAAGCATGCTTAACAGGCCGCTTAAGGTGAAACAAAGAAAATCTACTAATCCAATAAAGATAATAATAATAGAAATCAATCTCATTTGTATTTACTATGCTGGATTCAATTTGCCGATTTACCTGCGTTTATCCGCTCTCTTTTGAGGCGCATTGATAACAGGCCAGCTAAAAGCATAAACATTAAAATGATGAGGTATTTGCATGTCTTTCAAGAGGGTTGCGGGCCATCATGCCAGAGCCATACCGGGTGCGTCAGGGGTTAGTAAGACGTTTTGTTTTTCATTATTGACGCTTTGTATTGCGAATGCCGTCAGTATTAATGCTGCCAGCGCGGCAGACAGCGTTGCCGCACCGGTGAATACCAGCAAAGAACAGTCGCTGGTGGTCACCGCCGATACCAGCGGTGGTACGGGTTCAGATCCGGCTCAGTCCTATACCGTTCCGGCTACGCGCGCCGGGACTAAACTGAACCTGACGCAGCGGGATATTCCGCAGTCGGTCAGCGTGCTCACCCAGCAGCGCATTAAAGACCAGAACCTTCAGAACGTGGGTGACGCTCTGGCGAATGTCACGGGCATCTCAGCATCACAGAATGACTCCGAACGCGTGGATTTCTACTCCCGTGGTTTCTACGTCAACAATTACACCTACGACGATATCCCTTCTACTCAGACAGGTGCCTGGAACTTCGGTGAAACCGACGGCGACTCTGCCATTTATGAGCGCATTGATGTGGTTCGCGGCTCAACGGGATTGATGACCGGTACGGGTAACCCGGGCGCGGCTATCAACATGATCCGCAAAAAGGCAGACAGCAAAACCTTCGCCGGTAATCTCTCCGCGAGCTACGGAAGCTGGGACAACCAGCGCTATGTTGCAGATCTGTCCGGGCCGCTGAATGACTCTGGCACGCTGCGCGGACGCGTGGTCACGGGATATCAGGATCAGGACAGTTGGGTTGACCGCTACCACAAGCGTAAGAAGTTCCTTTACGCCACCGTTGCGGCAGATATCACCGATAACACCACGCTGGATCTGGGATACGATTACCAATCTCGCGACACCGATGGCCCGACGTGGGGCGGTTTGCCAACCTGGTATAGCAACGGCAACCGCATTCAATACGACCGCAGCGCGAACCCGTCAGCTGACTGGACGCATTACAACATTCTGTCGCGTAAGGTGTTCGCCAACCTGACTACAAACTTCGACAACGGCTGGCAGGTCCGCGTTAATGGATCGCATACGGAGTCCGATTTTGACAGCAAGCTGCTTTACGTCACCGGCTATCCTGACCAGACCACCGGCATTCTGGACAGCAGCGGGTACGGCTTTGCGGGGTGGTACAAAGGCCTGCGCACCCAAACTGCGGTTGACGCCTATGCCAGCGGACCCTTTGAGCTATTCGGGCGTCAGCATCAGCTGGTTGCCGGGGTAGATTACAGCCGTCAGCGCAACCGCTATCTGTACTCTTCCTCAATTATGTCGCCTGCTCAACTCGGTGATCTGAACAGTTGGAACGGTGATGTGGCAGAACCAGACTGGCCAGCGTGGGCGCTATCGTCAGAAGATACCATCCGTCAGAAATCGGGCTATGCCGCGGCGCGATTCTCGTTAGCCGATCCGCTATCCCTGATCGTTGGCGCACGTTATACCCAGTACAGCGCGCACGGCACGTCGGCTGACATGGAGAAAAACAACCTCACGCCATACGGCGGTCTGGTTTATGACATCAACGAAAACTACTCTGCGTTTGCGAGCTATACCTCGATCTTCCAGCCGCAGACCTATCGTGATCAGCAGGGTAACTACCTGAAGCCCGTGACCGGTAAAGATTACGAAGCGGGGATCAAAGGGGACTGGGACAACAGCCGCATCACGGCGAGCCTTTCAGTGTTCCGCATTGAGCAGGACAACCTGGGTCAGATTCAGAGCAACACCTATGTGAACAACAGCAGCGAAAATGCTTACAGAGCATCTAAAGGCGTGGTTAGCCGCGGGGTTGATTTCGAAATCAACGGTGCGGTGACTGATAACCTTAAGGTGACATTTGGTGCCACGCGCTATGTGGCGAAGGACGCCGATGGCGATCGTACCAACCCTTACATGCCGCAGACCAGCCTGAAGCTCTTCACCAGCTATAACCTGCCGTTTATGCCTCTTCTTACTGTGGGTGGCGGTATTAACTGGCAGAACCGCACTTACAAGGAAGCAACCAATCCGTCAGGTGAAACCGAGCGCATTTATCAGGGAAGTTATCCGCTGGCGAACCTCTTTGCCCGTTATCAGGTGACGAGAGAGCTATCGGTACAGGGCAACATCAAAAACCTGTTCGATCGTGAATACAACACCAATCCGTCAGGCGGTGTGGCATTCAACGAGCCACGAAACTATTCGGTCAGCGTGAATTACAGCTTCTGATGTTTACTGGCCCCGCTAATGGGGGCCACTCATTTAACGAAGACTTTCAGCGCCCGAATAATCAGAACAGAGTCTAATTATTCGGGTGATGTGTCGCGACGAGATGTACGAAAGGAGAACAAAGCGCAACTCAACTGTAAATGAATGTCATTCTCAACTATGATTGCTTGCGACAAACATGATCCATTCCAACTGCAACAAGGGAGGCAGTCAGTGTTATTGGCAATCAGGTACGTCTTTGCATCTTGTCCGATTCGTATTTCCACACTTACCGCAATCATACTTCTCCAGGGATTAGTTCCGGCACTTAACGTGTTCATGACAGGGCAAATCATTAATATGCTCCACGCGCCACAAATCAGCGACAGTGCGCTTATGCTAAGTATTGGTGTTTGGTGTGTGTCCTTATTGGGCATGCAACTCATGGAGCCGCTGGTCAATCTTATCAGAGGAGATGTGACGGAAATTTCCACCCATTATTTCAGCGCCAATATTATGCAGCGTATGAATGAGTCCACCACGCTAAGCATCTTTGATAACAAAGAACGATATGAGCAGCTGGAATTTCTTAAAAACGAAGCGGCGTATCGTCCGCTGAACTTTATTATCTGCATTATTTACGCCTTCAGAGCGACCGTTATGGCCGCAAGTCTATTGCTGGTATTGATTACTTATTCAGGTATCGGTGCTGCCATTTGTGCACTCTCCGCCATACCCATGATAATTATTAATATCCGCATACAGCGAAAATACCTCAAGGAGCTTTTTAAAAATTCCAAAGATGCCATTGCGATGCGCTATGCCTATGGCGTCAGTATGGATAAAAGTTTTCTGCAGGAAATCAGGTTGTATGGGTTGGGTCGCTATCTGTTAAAAAAATTTACGGACTCAGCCACCAACACCTACAAACGCATGCATCAACAGCGCTTGCGCGCACTGATTACGCCAGTGCCTGCAATGATACTTAGCCTGATGATGCTTTTCGCCGGGGTCTATCTTTTCCTGAGCAACCTGCGCAGCAGTGAGATCGCGGTAGGTGCGCTGGTTATGGTGTTCCAGTCGATTGTGATGATGAAGTCACACCTGGATGAGATAGCAAATTACGGCGGAAATTTAACCTCCATGAGCGGTTTTTTTAATCGCTACCACGCTTTCATGACGGATGAGATCGAGTCGGTAAAAAAT
This sequence comes from Pantoea sp. Seng, assembly GCF_009829935.1. Taxonomy (NCBI): domain Bacteria; kingdom Pseudomonadati; phylum Pseudomonadota; class Gammaproteobacteria; order Enterobacterales; family Erwiniaceae; genus Pantoea; species Pantoea sp. Seng. Next base: position 132,813 of record NZ_SZZV01000006.1, read on the forward strand.
GGCGAGGAGATGCTAGCCGGTAACAGCCCATTCTCAATCAATATCGATAATCTCAGTTTCCGTTATGAAGGCCGGGAGCAGAACGCGCTCAATAATATCACTCTGAGAATATTACCCGGTGAAAAGGTCGCTATTCTCGGAGACAACGGTAGCGGTAAAACCACCCTTATCAAACTGATGTTACGCATGTATGCCTTTAACGAGGGATCGATATCCGTATCTGGGAAATCGATTGAATCGCTGGATATTGAGCAATACCGTACGCAAATTGCCACTGTATTTCAGGATTACGGTAAATATGAATTTTCAGTCGGGGAAAACATCGCACTTAGCCATTACGATGCGGAGACCCAGCATGCGAAACTTGAGGCGTTACTGAACACTGTCGAATTCCCTTATCCGCAGGACACCCGGCTGGGCAAGCAATTTGGTGGCGATGAGTTGTCGATTGGCCAGTGGCAGAGACTGGCGATAGCGCGTGCGCTCTACAGAAAAGCCAGCCTGTTTATATTCGATGAGTTCTCATCCTCACTTGATCCGGAAACAGAACACCGACTGTTTGATGAGATCCTTTCTCTAACCACCACGGTGATTGCTGTGACTCACCGACTGGGTAATATTAAAGAATTTGACAGAATCGTTGTCATGGCGGGAGGCAAAGTCATTGAAGACGGGACGTTTGAATCACTGATCAAAACTCAGGGTAAATTCTATGCCATGTGGCATGCCCAGTTTAAGTCGGTGATTGCGGAAGCTATTTAAGCCGCTATTTACTCTATAAGGCTACAGCTGTAGCCTTTGTCTGGTTCTGCGTTACGGGTCTCTTTTCGCCTGTAATATCAGGTCTGCAATTACTTCCAGGCGCAGATTTATCTCAAGGCATCAAACCTACCGTAACTGACTATCTTTGCTGCCACGGCGGTTATACCCGCTGTGGCTGGCTTCTTGTTTATCTAACGCAGTTTGGCACTTCACGCAGTAACGCACCCCAGGCAACGCGCTGCGACGCGCTTCGGGAATCGGTTCCCCGCACTCGTCGCAATACGCTGCACTTTCGCCGTGGTTGAGGTGACTCCTGGCGCGCGCAATCGCATCATCCACGGTCGCATCAATCTGCTTTTGCACTGCACCATCTTCAGACCAGCCGCCTGCCATAATCCCTCCAGATATTCATCGACTGGTCAAAGTATAGTTCAGTAGCTATCAGGCACGATCATGCTCTGCGGCACCGGGTGACGGGCATAATTTTCATGATGAATGCGGGAAGGTAATGAAATCTGCTCGCCATCTGCGGCTTCATACGGCACCTGTTGCAAGAGATGGGAAATACAGTTCAGACGCGCTTTCTTCTTATCAACGCCTTGCACCACCCACCATGGCGCCTCAGAAATGTTGGTGCGCTCCAGCATCATCTCTTTGGCGGCGGTGTAATCCTCCCAGCGGCGACGGCTTTCCAAATCCATCGGACTCAGCTTCCACTGCTTCAGCGGGTCATGGATGCGGCTGAGGAAACGCATTTCCTGCTCTTCATCGGTGATGGAGATCCAGTATTTCACGATCTGAATGCCGCTGCGCACCAGCATGCGTTCAAACTCTGGCGTGCTGTGGAAGAACTCTTCGTACTCCGCATCGCTGCAAAATCCCATCACCTTTTCGACGCCCGCGCGGTTGTACCAGCTGCGGTCGAACAACACGATCTCTCCCGCTGACGGCAGATGAGAGACGTAACGTTGAAAATACCACTGCGTGCGCTCACGTTCATTTGGTGCGGGCAGTGCCGCCACGCGGCAATAGCGCGGATTGAGTCGCTGCATGATGCGTTTAATCACGCCGCCTTTGCATGCCGCGTCGCGGCCTTCAAAAATCACCACCAGTCGATGGCCGGTGCGAATCACCCAGTTTTGCAGCTTCACCAATTCGCCCTGAAGATGCAGTAACTCCATAAAATAGCGGCGACGCCACGCCATCTCCTGCGGATCGTTATTGGCCGCCAGACCAAAATCCGCTAACTCCATATCCAGCGATTCGTCATAGCTGTCATAGAATTCCTGTAAAAAGCGCGCATCAAACATATTGTTGTTATTTATTTCGTGTGCAGACATCGTCTTATCCCTGTCGAAGCGAGCGTTACAGTGAAGTCATGATCCAGTAGAGGGCGGCAGAGAGCAGCGCGGCGGCAGGCAAGGTGAGCACCCAGGCCAAGACCATATTGCGCAGCGTACCGAACTGTAAGCCGCTGCGATTGGCGGCCATGGTGCCCGCAATCCCTGAAGAGAGCACGTGTGTGGTTGAGACCGGAAGACCAAAGGCATCCGCTGCGCCAATGGTGCCCATCGCCACCATCTGCGCACTGATGCCTTGTGCATAGTTAAGCTGGCTTTTGCCGATTTTCTCACCCAGCGTGGTGACAATACGACGCCAGCCGACCATGGTGCCTAATCCCAAAGCCAGTGCCACCGCGACTTTGACCCAGGTCGGGATAAATTGCGTTGCACCGTTCAGCGCGGTTTTCAGCGCCTGCAGATTTTGCTGGGTGGCAGATGGAAAAATCAGCGAGTGATCGGCTTGCAGACGTTTGATGGTTTCAGCTGCCAGATACATCTCATTACGCACGGCAGGTTTCTGATCGGCGGGGATTGTCTGCAACGCGCCATATTGCTTCAGCGTGGCGCCGATGTTGCCACTGACCTGAGCCAGCGCGGCGATCACCGTCGTATCGCGTTGGCCGTGTCATGGAAACCATTGACGAACTCGAAACCCAATGCCGCTAACAAGGCAAACCCCAGGAGCATCAGCGGTAGCACACTGCTAAATGTGACCCCGGTTTGTTGGATATCACCGATTAATTGCGTTCCCGCAAAGAGAATGCCGGCGAGTAAAACCATGCCGAACAGGAAAAGCGGTTTCTTACTGTTTTTTGCAGGGAGTTGAATCGCGGAAGACAGCGGTGAAGCGGCAACATGTAAAGTCTGAGGCGTAACGTAATCACTCATTAGTGAAAATTTCCTATAGATCGCTAAAGCAGCATAAGCACAACGATATGTGCGGCTAACATATAGAAAATTTATGAAAGTTTTATGACGGAACTGTCAAAATTTAGTCATATAAATGAAATTTTTGAGATGCAATAAAATCGATATTTGTTTTTTTTATCATTAAAAACAATAGGTTATTTGATTCTTTCGCAGCGGCGGATTCGCCAGTTTGAGTTTTATTTCTGCCATAAATTTGTCACATTGTGGTTTGACTGATTACTATAGATTACATTTACAGCAGGAGATCATTACCGTGCTAATGAGATCTAAGGTTGAAGACCCTGCGTTAATGTTGGCGTTAACTTATAGAACCAGACGACTATTTGTGGCGTCTTTTCAACTCATCAAACAACCATTCTTTGCTGATGGGGCCGGAACTTAACTTCTGAATCATGGCATTATCGGCATAATTAAGTAGCCATTCTCCGAGTTCCGCCATGCCCGCTTCATAAGAGCCGTGCACCTCAACAAACTTTTCCGACAAAATCAGTAGCTCCATGCGCAGCGCGTTACTGCGGGTCATGAACTCCAGATAGCCTTCGCGATCGGTTTCATAATCGGGGATCTTCGACAGCACAATGACCTCTTCTTCCTGAATGGTGGCCTGCCAGTGTAAACCGCTCTGTCCTTTATGTGCAGAATAATCATGCTGAACAAGTGAATATTAAATTGTTGCGGTTCGCTTATCCGATAATTTTCTTAATCGCTTTAAGAGTATTGCGGGGCATTTAATATCAAGCCCATTCCTCCATAGCATAGCGGTTATGCGGCTGGACGTATTTCTGCCGGGTATGGGCCTGTTTATGCTTCTCCCATCATTCAATGAGAGAGCGACAAATGAACACACTATTTACGCCTATTACTGCCGGACAATTACGTCATCAGCATCGTGTCGTGATGGCACCGACAACCCGTATGCGCAGTGAAAATGGCGGCGTGCCGGGTCAGTTGATGGTTGAGTATTATCGACAGCGCACCAGTCCCGGTGGGTTGCTGATTGCGGAAGCCACCGCGATTTCGCCCCATGCGAATGCCTATGCCGATGCGCCGGGCATTTTCAATGACGCTCAACAGGCGGGATGGAAGCAGGTGGTTGATGCGGTGCATAAGCAGGGCGGTCAGATAGTGCTGCAATTGTGGCACCCAGGGCGTCAGTCATTGCCAGAACTGTCAGAAGGTTACCAGCCGGTTGCACCTTCGGCTTTGACTGCGCGAGAGACCTACGGCGTGGGCAAGAATGCCGATGGTATTTATGAAGGAAAGTTGTTCCCTGAACCACGTGAATTGCAAGAAGAAGAAATTCCACAACTTATTGAAGCGTATCGACAGGCTGCGATAAGGGCAAAGTCGGCGGGTTTTGACGGAGTTGAGCTGCATGCTGCTAACGGGTACTTACCGGAACAATTTCTGCTGGATGGCAGCAATAAACGTCAGGACAGCTGGGGTGGAAGCCTGGCTAATCGGGCGCGCTTTTTACTGGAGGTGGTGGCAGCTCTGACGGAAGTGTATGGACCGGGACGGGTTAGCGTCCGAATTTCTCCAAGTGGCATTTATGGTGATATGCATGATAGTGACCCGGCAGCGACGTTCAGCTATTTGGCCGACAAGCTCAATGATATGGCGCTGGCGTATCTGCACATTATTGAGCCGCGCATTGTCGGACCGGAAGACAGGGAAGGCGGGCATTATGAGGAACCGGTAGCCAGCCGACATCTGCGCGAGTTTTACCATGGCCCCCTTATCGCGGCGGGAGGCTTTAAACCTGAGGCGGGGGAGAAAATGCTCGAAGCGGGTGAGGCAGACTTGATCGCATTTGGTCGTTTGTTTACCTCGAATCCCGATTTACCTGCAAGGATCCAACATGGCTATCCGTTAGCTCACTATCAGCGTGACGCATTTTTCGGTGGAGATGCTAAAGGCTATACGGATTTTCCTGCCTATGCGCAGTAGCAAGGCGAGTTAATCTTTATAAGAGCGGCCGTCTGGCCGCTTTTGCCTCGATCAATAAACGCTCGCCTCAATCACCTTTCTCCAGGCTCTAAAACCACTATCAAGCCAGTGCGGTTCCGCACTGGCTAATACGTCTTAAATCTGAGAAACCCCTACAGAAGCACCGCCATCAACATACAGTGTTTGTCCGGTCATAAAGCCCGCGTCCTCAGATAACAGGAACTGAATAGTGGCGGCAATCTCCTCCGGTTTGCCAAAACGCTTCATGGGTACGCTATCCAGATAACGTTGTTCACCCTCACTGCCTGGTGCGTTGCTAGCTCGAAACAGTTCTGTCTCTGTCGGGCCGGGGGCAACAGCGTTTACGGTAATCCCCTGAGTCGCCAGTTCCAGCGCCCAGCTACGTGTAAAGCTGATCAAAGCTGCCTTTGCAGCAGCATAGGACGTGCGCTGCGGAACGCCGAGGACCGTCAGGCTAGCAATATTGATGACTCTTCCCCAGCCACGGGCTTGCATACCGGGTAAGGCGGTTTGCACTGCTAACAGGGCAGGATGCAAGTTGACGCGTAATACTTCATCCAGCGTTGCCGTCGAGACTTCGGGTAACCATTGCGGACGTACTAAACCGACATTGTTAATGATGCCATCTACATCGAACTCCGCATTGATTTGCTCCAGCTTCTGTTTTGTTGCGAGCGTATCTGCGAGGTCGAGTGAGACAAAGTGTCCCGGGAAGCTTTGCTCAGGCTGATGTCGTGCAATACCGATCACGAGATGGCCTGCATCAGCCAGACGCTGGGATAAAGCCAGGCCAATCCCTTTGCTGGCACCGGTAATCAAAAATGTTCTTTGCGGTTGCATATTTTACTCCTGCGTTTAACGACAAAAACCGGCGCAGATGTCTGCGCCGGAGAGGATAAAACGGTTAAAGGTGATTTATGAGGCTGAAGCTACTTGCAGAGCGACATCGGCTGCACTAATGCCTTCCAATGCCAGGCCGTACCCCGCACCTTCATCAATGATGCGCCGCAGTTTTTGCGTCAGCGCGATGCGTGTATAGCGGCTGGTGAGTGGAGGTAACGCCGCGAGCGATTCTGCCAGCTCATGAGCCCGTGTCAGCAAGGTATCGCGTGGCAGAATTTCATTCACCACACCCCAACCTTTGGCGGTTTCAGCGTCCAATTCCTGACGCGTTAACAGGAAATAGCGGCCACGAATGCTACCGATGACTTCTGGCCACAACAGGTTCACGCCATCCCCTGGGACGATGCCAAAGTCGAAATGGGGTTTGTCCTGGAAAACAGTATCGGGCGTGGCCAACACGATGTCCGCCAGCAAAGCGTATTCCGAGTGCAGGCGCACCGGTCCGTTTAAAGCAGCGATGACCGGCACTTCAATATCCAGCAGATTCATCAGAACTTTTTTGCCTTCGCGGAAAATTTTGTCGTAACCGCGCGGCGTGAAGAAATCAAAACCTTCCGGACTGATGTTCTCCATAAAAGCCCCTCCAGCGCCAGTCAGAATCACCACGCGATTATCTGGATCGGAGCCAATTTGATGAAACAGTTCAACAAACTCTTCGTGGGTATGCCCATTGAACAACAGTGAGCCGCCATCAGTATGAAACATCACTTCCAATACACCGGTGGGCGAGCGGGTAAGGCGTGCGTTGTTAAAGCTGTGACGATAGTTTTCGAAGCGAGACATAGTGATTTCCTTTTGAATGATTAGTTTTCGATTAAGGCATTTAATTTGGTAATGGCACACATGACCGCAGGGCGCGCAGAGACGGCGGCATACCATCGGCTGAGGTTGGGAAGCGTTTCAAAGCTGACGCCAGCGAACTCGCGTCGCCACATCCAGCCGAAATGCGCAATATCCGCGATGGTGTATTCATGCCCTGCTAGCCACGCCGTTTTTTCTAATTGACGTTCCAGCAGGCTGGTGACTCGATTGGCTTCAGTGCTAAAGCGCTGCTGCGCCAATGGTTGAGGTTCACTCGTCAGGCGGGTAAAAAATCCGGCTTGTCCATAAGCGGGGCTTAGCCCTGAGGCGTGGAAGAAAAGCTGCTCAAACACTCTGGCGCGTTTCAGTCCGTTTGCAGGCAACAAACTCCCGTGCTTTTCGGCCAGGTAAACCAAAATGGCTGCAGACTCACTTAGCACTTCACCGTTGTCGCTATCCACCAGCACCGGCACTTTGCCGTTCGGATTTAACTGTAAGAAATCTGCTTCCTGCTGTTCACCCTGGCGGATGTTTACGGCACGCAGGTGCCATGGCTGTGCGAGTTCTTCCAGCAAGATGGCGGGTTTAATACTGTTTGGAGTAGCAAAGGCATAAAGTTCGTACATCATCCGGCTCCTTAGTGACTGTTTAGCTGGGCAGTGACGTTTGCCCGCTGTTGTTGATAAGGAGTATCTGCTAAGGTCGGTTGGTAATGGCAGAGGGCCAAAAACCATAATTACTATTCCCAGGAGGAATACCATGGATCGCTTTCAGGCGATGCAGATGTATGTACAGGTAGTTGATGCGGGGTCGTTTTCGGCAGCAGCGCGCATTTTGGATATCGGGCAACCGGCGGTATCAAAGACTATCGCCCAGTTGGAAAAGCATCTGGATGTACGTTTACTGCTGCGCACCACGCATGGACTCACGCCCACTGAAGCAGGGCTGCGATTTTATGAGCGTGTACGCATTACGCTGCAGCAGGCAGATGAAGCGGAGATGGCGGCGCGAGGTGCGGACAAAGGGCTTACCGGTATTCTGCGCGTGGCGGCAGCTCCGACTTTTGCCCGATTACATGTGATTCCACATCTTGACCAATTTATGGAGCAGCACCCGCAACTCAAGGTGGACATTCGGCTCGACGATCGCCCCATCGATCTGATTGCCGAAGGGATCGATATTTGCCTGCGCATGGGCACATTGCAGGATTCCGGCACGGTTGCGCGCAAAATTGCCACCTCACGACGTTCTGTATTGGCCACCACCGACTATCTGACGCGCCATGGTTATCCGCAGCATCCCCATGACCTCAGCCAGCATGAAGCGCTGATTTTTAGCCAACTCAATGATACCTGGCAGTTTAAACGCGCAGCTGAAGTCGAAAATGTTGTCCTGAACGGGCGACTTCATCTCAGTGCAGCGGAGGGGATTCGCACTGCCGTGCTGGCGCATATGGGCATCACGGTGGCATCAGATTGGATGTTTTCCCAGGAGATAGCTGACGGTAGCGTCGAGCGTCTGGTCAGCGATTGGGCTTTGCCAGATATTGACCTGTGGGCCGTTTTTCCTGGTGGACGCATGGCGACGGCAAAAGCACGTCAGTTTGCCGCATTTGTTGAACGCGTCATGACTGACTAATCCAGATTCTCCGCCGTCACAATGCGCAGCTCAACGCGGCCGTCCTGATACAGATCGGGTTCGAAGCCCTGTTCCAGATGCCGTATCAGCAGGTCAGTGGCCAGCACGGCATGCTGGCGAGCATTTTGATCCAGCGTGTAGGAGAGCGCGCCACTTTGCAGCAGATCTTTCGTCACATCATACAATTCGTGGGTGATGTAGCAGCAGCGGCCCAGCAACTGGTGTTGCTGCAATACAGCACTGATATCGCTGTTGTTGTCGCCAGAGTTATATAAACCGACCACATTACTTGATTGCTGTAACGTGTGATTTAACAGCGTTCGGATTTTGTGCCGTTCATCTTCCCCCGCCAATACTTCACGCAACTGTAGCCAGGGCGCGCGTTGAGTGATGGCATCACGAAATCCTGAAATACGTTGAATATGTGCGCTGAAATCAAAACGCCCGCTAACCATGATCACGTCACCCTTGTGGGGCATAGTCTGGCTCATTAATAAGCCTGCGGTACGCCCAGCCTGATATTGATTTATTCCAACATGGCAGAATCGATGTGAATTGGGTAAGTCTGAAACCAGCGAAACCACCGGGACACCTTTATCTTTACACCAGGATAAGGCTTCATGAATAACGGGATAGTCATGACCATAAACAATAATACCGTCGCGCAACTCACCGCTTTTTTTTATCTTTTCCGCCAGTTTTTCCGGTGGATTTTCCGTCACCAGTGTACGAAATAATTTTATTTTACGATAACCCAGTCGATCGGCAATGTTGGCAAATTCATCGGCTAACCGCTGAAAAAACCAGGTGCCATTACTGCTGAGGAAAACTTCAATCTGCCAGGGATGCTGCGTGTCATCCGGCAGTAAACGCTGCAACCCAGCCTGACGCGCGGCGCGCAGCACTTTGCGTACCGTTTCCGGACGAACCCCGCCACGCTCATTCAGCACCCGGTCAACCGTGGCGATCCCAACCCCGGCCAGTTCGGCCACTTTAATCAGGGTGAGTTTTTTCATTTGTTTCTGAGCCCCAGTAAAATTCATGTTCACTATTTCAACTACGCAAAGTGCGCATCAGGTCACAGCCTGGCGTCTATTTTCGCCGTATTATGCGCAACGTTTCGTGACTGGAAAGATGTTAAATGTTGCGAGACGAAACCACACTCTACATCGTCCAGTCCGGCTTATTAAAAACTTCAATGATGGGAAACCATCAACAAAAACCTTTCAAAGCGCAGGGGGAGTCATTACTCTTTGCTGTGTTGTTAATATTTAATTAATTACGTGATTTGAATGTAAAAACTTACCTCAGTATTTATCTAATAAAAGCCCACCGGGCAGCGTCATTATTTATCCAATAAACCTTATTTATATGGCTCAATGCCAGGCACAAATACGTCTGTTATTTGACCTGGTTTGCAATGTGAAAGCAGGGAAAACATGAAACGCAGAGAATTTCTCACTTCCATCACCGCATTGGGAGTGGCTTCCACGATCCCGACATTGGCGCAGGCCGATGAGGTGAAGGGTGGTCAGCCCTGGGAACCCGGCAAAATCCAAACGCCACCCGCACCGCCGAGAAAAGGGGGGCTGCAATATCTCACTCAGCATGAATTTGACACGGTAGGCGCCATCGCTGAGCGATTTATCCCCGCCGATGAAACCAGTCTCAGTGGCAAAGAGGCAGGGTGCGCCATCTTTATCGACCGCCAACTCGCGGGTGATTACGGCAACGCAGTGGCGATCTATCGCCTTGGCAAATTCGTGAAGGGCACGCCAGAGCAGGGACCGCAATCCTCGCTCACTCCGGCGCAACGTTATCGCTTAGGGATTGCCGCACTGGATAAGGCTATCCAGCAGCAGTTCGGCAAAAACTTCCTCGCACTGAGTGGCGATCAGCAGGATCAGGTTCTGACGGCGATGGAAAATAATCGCCTCGATCTGGGGGAAGAGGTCGAAACCAAAGTGTTCTTTGAACTGTTGCTGCAGAACGTGCGTGAGGGCTTCCTGTCTGACCCGATTTATGGGGGGAACAAAGACATGACCAGCTGGAAAATGATTGGCTTCCCTGGCGCTCGCTACGACTTCCGCGATCTGCTGCCTAAAAAAGGACAGAAGCTCAACATCATTCCTACCAGCCTGATTGATAACACCCTTTAATTTGTTTGCTGAGCAATAAACTATGAATAACGTCCGTCCAAAAGCTGATGTCGCCATCGTCGGCCTGGGCTGGTGCGGCTCTTTGATCGCCGAAGAGCTGACCCGCGCAGGTCTGAATGTCGTTGCCATTGAACGTGGCCCGTGGTTTGAAACCGCGACAGATTTTCCCCCCTCGGTCGATACCGATGAACTGCGCTGGGATACGCGCCGCAGTATGCTGCTGCCGCCCGCAGTCGAAACCACCACTTTCCGTAATAACATTACGCAAACGGCCCTGCCAACTCGTGAGTGGAACCTGAATGAGCTGGGTTACAACGTGGGAGGCTCGGGCACCCACTGGGCTGGGATGGCATGGCGTTTTACGCCGTTCGATTTCGAGCCATACAGCCAGACCGTGAAGCGTTATGGAAAACAGCAGATTGCCAAAGGGGTGATTCTGCAAGACTGGGGAGTGACTTACGACGAGCTGGAACCGTTTTACGATCGCTTTGAAAAGATCGCCGGCGTGTCAGGCAAGGCCGGTAAGCTGAACGGCGAAGTCATTGAAGGCGGCAACCCTTACGAGGGCAATCGCTCAAGCGAATACCCTTTGCCAGCGCTGGAGAGTATGCGCCTAACGGATATTTTTGCCGAAGGCGCGAAGAAGATCGGCTTGAAACCCTTCATGGTTCCCGCTGGCCAGGCGTCACGCGCTTATGTTAACCCACTGGGTGTGCGCATGGGGCCTTGCACCTATTGCGGCTACTGCCTGTATTACGGCTGCGGTAACTTCTCAAAATCCAGCCCTAACGCCTGTGTCATCCCAGCGTTAATGCAACGTGAGAACTTCACGGTGTTAACGGACTCTGCAGTGGTTCGCGTCAATAAAGCGGAAGACGGTAAAACCGCCACCGGCGTGACCTATCTCGATAAGAACAAGCAAGAGTGGGTACAGCCCGCAGACATCGTGATCTTGTCCGCCTTCCAAATGCAAAACGTCCGTCTGCTGCTGCTGTCCAAAATTGGGGTGCCTTACAACCCGGTGACCAAAACCGGCGTGGTAGGGCGTGCCTACAGCTTCCAGACGGTATCGGGTGCAGCGATCCACTTCAAAGATGAAAATCTGAATCAGTATATCGGTGCCGGAGCCCTTTCTTCGCAGGTGGACGACTGGAACGGCGATAACTTTGACCATACCGGTCTGGGCTTTATCGGTGGCGCAGGGATTCTGGTCGTGGCGCGTGGCGCGCGTCCTATCGGCAACGCCGATGCACTGCCGCCGGGCTCGCCACGCTGGGGTAAAGAGTGGAAGAAGGCTTATACCCACGCGTTCCAGAACACCACCTTCATTTTCGGCCAGGGCACCAGCTTCTCACACGAAGATTACTATCTTGACCTTGATCCTGAGTACAAGGATGACAACGGCAATCCTCTGCTGCGCGTCACCTTCGACTACAACGATAACGATCGCCGTTCAGCGAAATTTATCGAAGAGAAAAGCGTCGAGATCGGTAAAGCCATGGGCGCGGAAATCGTCATCGGCACCAACTCTGCTTCGGGGGCTTACTCGCCGTATAACTTTGCCAGCGACCACACCATTGGCGGTGCGGTGATGGGCAACGATCCGAAAACGTCGGTGCTCAACCGTTATCAGCAGTGTTGGGATGCGCACAACGTGTTTGTGCTGGGGGCGTCTTCCTTCCCAAACAATGCGGGATACAACCCGACGGGCACCATTGGCGCGCTGAGTCTGTGGACGGCGAAAGCCATTATTGAACAGTACCTGAAAAACCCAGGTCCGTTGGTGAAGGTGTGAGATGAAGAAAACCAAACTCATTGCGGGCGTAGCGGTGATTGCTGCGGCTGTGGCAGCGGGCATGCTGTGGATGAACGGCGATACCTCCGCGGATGATGTCGCCAGCAACAACGTACTCACCAGCCAACCGCCAACGGCGGCAGACAGTGCCGCAATTGAGCGCGGACGTTATGTGGCGATTGCCAGTGACTGCACGGCTTGTCATACCATGCCGGAAAGCAAACTACCGCTGGCCGGGGGCTACTCCATCAGCACGCCGTTTGGCGGTATTTACGCGAGCAACATCACGCCGGATAGCGAAACCGGTATCGGTAGCTGGACAGAGCGTGATTTCTTCCGCGCCGTGCGTCACGGTAAGGGCAAAGAAGGGGAGCACCTTTATCCTGCGATGCCCTATAACGCTTATGTGAAGCTGACGGATCAGGACATGCACGACCTGTGGATGTACCTGCGCTCGGTTAAGCCAATTCACTATCAGGTGCCGGAAACCAACCTGGGCTTCCCGTATAACATTCGTCTGGCGATGATGGGCTGGAACCTGCTGTTTTTCCGCAACGCAGGTTTCCAGCCAGACAGCAGTAAAAGTGCTGAATGGAACCGAGGTGCTTATTTGGTGGAAGGTCCAGAACACTGTGCCGCCTGCCACACGGCTAAGAATCTGATTGGCGGTGACAGCAGTGATTATCTGCAAGGCGGTAATCTGGGTGAATGGCATGCCCCCGACATCACACCGAACCCGCACACCGGTATCGGAAGTTGGTCTGAGCAACTGGTGGAGGATTACCTCAAGCTCGGCAGTAACCATGTGGCGGTCGCTTCAGGCCCGATGGCGGAAGCTGTGACTAACTCCACGCAGCATCTAACCGACGCTGACTTGCGCGCGATTGCGGTGTATCTCAAGCAAGTGCCTGCGTCGACCACGACGTTGCCGCAACCGTTGTCGATGGACAATGCGCAAATGAAGATGGGTGAAAATGTCTATTCAGCCAACTGCACTGCTTGCCATAACAGCGACGGCAAAGGGATTCCCAACCTCGCGGCGAGCCTGGCGAATAACCCTGGCCTGTTAGCGGATGATGCCTCTTCCATCATCACGACGGTGCTGCAGGGGGGACGCGGCGCGGTCACAGCAGGCAACCCAACAAGCGGTGCGATGCCTTCGTTTGCCTGGAAGCTTTCGGACGAACAGGTGGCAGCCGTGGCAACCTACCTGCGCAACAGCTGGGGAAATGCGGCAAAACCAGTGACCTCGGATGAGGTGGCAGACAAGCGAGCCCTGCTGCGCCTGCCTTCGCAGATGGCCGCGCATTAATCAGGTCTGAATCACAGGCCGTCCGCAAGGGCGGCCTGAATCATTCACCCAAAACTCCTCCCCAAAATGGATTCTTAAATTCTGGCAAAATTCACTCGTCGTTCTGTTAAAGCACGAGCGTTTCCCTCCTGTATCGGCGAGGAGTTCATCAGGACTTCTTATGCCATTTATCGTCGCGGCCTTTTTCGTAGGAATGCTTGACTGCAGCCCAGGCCACTTTATGTGACACTTCCTCCCGAGAGCTGTCATCCTGACGGTCCTTTTTGTCCTTATACTCATCCCAGGCACTGTTAAATGCTGCCAGATAAATATCCTGCGCATGAGCAGGGAGGACATGCCTGACGCTGTCTGGTAGGGAATCTCGTGATTTATACGGCATTGTTGGCCTCCTGTGATTTGAGACTTAAGCCTGGTTCACTTGTGACAATTTTCAACGTTTATTTAAGTGAATGAGGTTATATAAAATTCACTTCAGAATATTGCTTAGGATCCAGATTGTTGACGTCACAATCATCATTGTTCGTCACATTGAGAATTTATCAGTTAATTATTTCTATCCTACTCAAGTACAGGTGGTTCAGACAAGTTAGCACCTACATTAATGACACTGCGGACAGAAGGCTTCTGCCTGGGTTATGAATGATTAAATTTAATCGCAAGAAGATACAGATTTGTCCTGGAAAATGCCTTTAGGTTTACAGCATTGAATTTCCTGCCAGGCTGAATGATTAAACGTAAATATGAGGTTAGAAAATGAAGAACTACACGCTGTCAGCCGCAGTCTTATCCGTCATCCTTTGTGGTGTTTGTTCTTTTGGAGCTTACGCTGGAGTATTTGGATAAAGTGATGAGCCAGCGGTGTTATATGCTCACTTGCTGGCCGAAGCAGCTGCAAATTCGTCTGTACATAAACCGAAACGAGGATTTTATTGTTTAACTACCCCTTAGAAAAGATTCCTTAACTTAAACCTCAAGGGGGATAGAACTTACTCGCTTGCCGCCATGTGATTTTAATGCACAGGGCGGCATGGGGTTTAGCGAGAGGGTCTGATCATCGAAACAGTATTTCTCTCACCGTAATATGTCAGAGAGGTCGTTCACCGACCAGAACGGTATGAGGCTGAGTGCGTCTGCCAATGCGTCCGAATACAGCAGCCAGCACGCCCTCAATAATCAATACGAAGAAGGTAAACCAGCTTGCTCTGGCGGTTGCAGCGGCGGCCTTTTCAGCGGCCTCACGGGCTTTCTGCTCAGCCTGCTGTTTCAGTTGCTGAAACTGTGCCACGGCTTTTTGATAACTCTCAACCGTCTGGTTAACGATCTGCTCAGCTTCCTGATCACTCTTACCTGTCCGGGCTTTGATGATGTTTTTGAGAGCATCCCGGTCGGCAGCCTGAAGGGTGTCAGAATGACGATTAATAACCCCACGGATCCAGTTCACGATATCGTTATCCGCATTTTGAGGATTCTGAGCCGTTTGCTTAGCCTGATCTTGTGCGCTATTTGCCTCACTGTTCACATCCTGCTGAAGCTTATCCGGCTGAAGTTCAGGCTTACCCGTCTGACGGAGGGTGGCCTGTAACTCATTCTGGAGAGAATCTAAATTAATATTATTCTCCTGAAGTTTTTCTTTGGCCATGTTCCCGACAGACGGGGCAACGGCCGAAACACCACTGCCGATCGCACTGGCTCCGGCACCCAGGATATTAAATGCACCTCCGATAATCCCTGTTGCCAGTGAAAATGCCAGCCAGAGGGTGATAAGCGTACTGACGCCAAACATCAGTAAACCGTGTAGTGCGCCCTCGCGTTGTGCCAGCCTGCCAGCGACGTAACCGCCGGCAATGATGGCGATAAGCATACTGACACCCGTCCATATCAGCGCACCGGTACCTATATGTTCAAGTGGATTGCGTTCCTGTTGAGGGTCAATGACAGAAGCACCAATCGCAGTGCCGAGTAATCCTAATAAAATATGAACAATAAGCGCGGCGATAACACCCGCAAATACCGCGCTCCATGAGATACGTTTTAGCGGCAGGCCACCATAAGAATCTGTGACGATTGCACCATCATTTACCCAAGGCTCAGCCATGATATTTCTCCGGTAATTTATGATAATTATCCAACATCACGAAACAGACGTTATGATTTAGCGTAGTCACTAAATAAAAAGCTCACCAAATTTATTTTAGGATTAGTCTGCATTAAACGAGACGGTTAATAATCTTGTAAGGCGCATCTAACAAAATCTCGCCAAGGCGGGATACCTAGAGCGTGAATTTCTTTTCCTTGACGACTCTTAACATGAAAATGGAGCTAATCCTTACAAGGCGGCTCATCAAAATGCTGTTTACATTTTTAGTGATGAATTTCGCCTTAGATACAAAGGGTTGTCAAATCCTGCATAAATATCTGATGACTCGTTGTGTTTAGGTGTCTGTTATTTTCCTCTCCTTCAATTTCTTCTGCTTAGCACCAACCGCCTGGCTTGTGTTTTATGCCATGGCGACCAGACTTATTGGGTTAACTGAGCCCCAAACGCTGAGCCTTTTTAACCGCAAGGAGAAACATATGGGTAAGAAAATAGCTGTCCTGATCACCGATGAATTCGAAGACTCAGAGTTCACCTCACCCGCCGATGCCTACGCCAAAGCCGGCCACGAAGTCGTGACCATTGAGATGCAGGCGGGGAAGGTTGTGAAAGGTAAACAGGGTAATGCGGAAGTCAAAATCGACAGGGACATCGATCACGTTACCCCTGCAGAGTTTGATGCCTTACTTTTGCCTGGCGGTCACTCACCTGACTCACTGCGCGGTGATGATCGTTTCGTGAATTTCACCAAAGAGTTTGTTGCCAGTGGCAAACCAGTGTTTGCCATCTGCCATGGACCTCAGTTGCTTATCAGCGCTAATGGTGTACGCGGCCGCAAAATGACCAGTGTAAAAGCCATCGCTATTGATCTGCGTAATGCAGGTGCTGACTTTTATGATAAAGAAGTCGTTGTGGATGACGATAAACTGGTCACCAGCCGCACGCCGGATGATCTACCTGCGTTCAATCGGGAAGCGCTGCGCATTCTCAATGCGGCCTGAGAGACATCTTCATCGTTCTATTTGTCAGGTGGCCGCTTTACAGAGCGGTCACATCCCTTCCGAAGCAGACTGGTTAACACCGGCCAACGTTTGCCAGATAAATCTTTCACAGAGTTTAGCGCTTCAATGCGAATCCAATGCTTTGAATGGTTGGGGAAACCCAACAACTTTTTGCTAACTCTCCTCACGAATTGCATGAATAAAGAGGGATAAAAACGATGAGCATCAAGACCAGCGATTTTTTTGTTCAGCGCCTGAAAGAGTGGGGCGTGACGCGCATTTACGGTTACCCGGGGGACGGAATCAATGGGGTGCTGGGTGCCATACAACGCGCAAATGAAAAGGGCGATGGCATTGAATTTATTCAGGTGCGCCACGAGGAAATGGCGGCCTTTATGGCCGCCGGTCACGCTAAGTTTACCGGCGAGCTGGGTGTCTGCCTGTCCACGGGCGGGCCGGGGGCAACCCACCTTTTAACCGGGCTTTATGATGCCAAAATGGATCATGCTCCTGTACTGGCCATTGCCGGGCAGGCAGAGGTAACGGCGAGAGGCGCAAGCTATCAGCAGGAAATGAACCTCGATCGGGTGTTTGCGGATGTGGCGAATTTTGTACAGGAAGCGGCTGCACCGGCTCAGGTGCGCCATCTCGTCGATCGCGGCGTGCGTATTGCCAAAGCGCAGAACGGCGTTGCCGTGCTAATCATCCCAAAAGATATACAGGATGAAGAGTGGCAGTCACCGCCACATTTGCACGGGTTTACCCATTCAGGCAGTGGCTATCAGCGTCCCAAAATTATCCCCTATGAAACCGATTTGCAGCGCGCAGCCGATGTGCTTAATGCGGGTAGTAAAGTGGCAATCCTGATTGGCTCTGGCGCACGCGGTGCGGCGGTTGAGGTCGTCCAGGCAGCAAATCAACTGGGTGCAGGCGTCGCCAAAGCGTTACTGGGTAAAGATGTGCTCCCCGATGACGCCCCTTTTGTGACCGGCTCGATAGGTCTGCTGGGCACTAAACCTTCCTGGGAGTTGATGCAGAACTGCGACACGCTGCTGATGATTGGCAGCGGTTTTCCCTGGACAGAGTTCCTGCCAAAAGAGGGGCAGGCACGTGCCGTGCAAATCGATATCGACCCGGCCATGCTCGGTTTACGCTATCCCTGTGAGGTGAATCTTCACGGCGATGCTGCTGAAACCCTGCGTGCACTCCTGCCATTGCTGGATCACAAAGAGGACCGCAGCTGGCAGGAAGAAATTGCCGTGCAGGTTCAGGACTGGTGGAAGCAGATGGAAGAGCGAGCGCTGGCACCAGCCAATCCCGTTAATCCCCAGCGGGTGGTGTGGGAGATGTCTCCGCAGCTGCCGGATAACGCTATCGTCACTTCTGACTCCGGATCCTGTGCAAACTGGTTTGCGCGCGATTATCGCGTGAAACAGGGACAACGGGCCACACTGTCAGGCGGGCTGGCCTGCATGGGCGCAGCCGTTCCTTATGCGATCGCGGCCAAATTTGCGCACCCTGAACGTCCGGTTGTTGCGCTGGTGGGGGATGGTGCCATGCAGATGAACAACATGGCAGAGCTGATAACCATCCAGAAATACTGGCAGCAGTGGGCGGATGGCCGTTTGATTGTCTGCGTGTTCAATAATCAGGATCTGAATCAAGTAACCTGGGAGCAGCGCGTCATGGAGGGCAATCCCCGCTTCGAAGCCACGCAGCAACTGCCTGATGTGAAGTATGCTGAGTTTGCTGAATCACTGGGGCTGGTGGGCATTTATGTCGACAACCCGGAACAGCTGGCCAGCGCCTGGCAACGTGCGTTAAGCGCAGATCGCCCCGTATTGCTGGAGGTCAAAACTGACCCGGAAGTGGCTCCGCTCCCACCGCATATCACCTTTAAACAGGCTAAAGCCTTTATGTCATCGATGGCAAAAGGCGATCATGGCACCTCGCAGATACTCAAAGACACGGCTAGCCAGCTGTTTTCTAAAAAAAGGTAACGAAAGGCGGTCCTGAAGGAGGGCCGCATCTTCACAACTCAACGACGAACGCAACATCGGAGGAACAGGTATGACGACAGTCACCGGGACCAATGAACTTGCTCTGATAGACAGATACTGGCGCGCGGCAAATTACCTCTCTGTGGGACAAATCTATCTCATGGAAAATCCGCTTCTGCGGGAACCCCTGAAGCCAGAACATATCAAACCTCGTTTACTGGGGCACTGGGGAACCACGCCGGGCCTGAACTTTATCTATGCTCACCTCAACCGCATTATTCGCCAGCGCGACCGTGATCTCCTTTACGTCTGCGGGCCCGGACATGGTGGCCCCGGCATGGTGGCTAACAGCTGGCTGGAAGGCAGCTATAGCGAAATTTATCCTCACGTCAGTGAAGACGAAGAGGGAATGCAGAGGCTTTTTAAACAGTTTTCTTTCCCGGGCGGGATACCGAGCCACGCTGCCCCTGAAACGCCGGGCTCGATTAATGAAGGAGGCGAACTTGGCTATTCGCTGTCGCATGCGTTTGGCGCGGCCTTCGATAATCCTGAACTGGTGGTGCCCTGTGTCATCGGTGACGGTGAAGCGGAGACGGGTCCACTGGCTGCCAGCTGGCACGGGATTAAATTTCTGAACGCCCAACGAGATGGGGCGGTGCTGCCAATTCTCCATCTCAACGGTTATAAAATCGCAAACCCTACGTTGCTGGGACGCAGCAGTGATGAAGATCTTCAGCAGCTATTTAGTGGCTATGGATATACCCCGCTCTTTGTCAGCGGCCACGAGCCGCTTGCCATGCATCAGCAGATGGCCACCGCGCTGGACACGGCGTTTGACATCATCGCTGATATCCAGCACCAGGCGCGCAGCGGTAATGCAACTGATGCTGTGCCACGCTGGCCCATGATTATTCTGCGCAGCCCGAAAGGATGGACCGGCCCGCGTGAGGTGGATGGCAAAAAAGTGGAGGGATTCTGGCGAGCCCATCAGGTACCTGTTTCCGCTTGCCGTGAGGATGATGGCCATCGCCAGATCCTTGAACAATGGCTGCGCAGCTATCAGCCGCAGGAACTGTTTGAGCCAAGCGGAGCGCTTGCACCTGAATTGCGCGCGCTTGCCCCGAAGGGTAATAAGCGTATGGGTGCAACCCCCTATGCCAACGGGGGAAGGCTGCGCCGTAAACTGATTACGCCAGATATTCACGACTTTGCGCTCGAGACCGGTCAGCCCGGCAGCACACAGGGACAGGCCACCGAACAGTTTGGCCGTTACCTGAGTGCAGTCTTCCAAAAGAATCTTGATAACTTCCGCCTGTTTGGCCCGGATGAAACGGCATCCAACCGTCTGTCACCCGTGTTTGACGTCACCTCCCGCACCTGGATGGAACCCATCAAGGATTATGATGAACAGCTGTCACGTGACGGTCGTGTCATGGAGATCCTCAGTGAGCATCAGTGTCAGGGCTGGCTGGAGGGCTATCTGCTAACAGGGCGTCACGGGCTGTTTAACTGCTATGAAGCCTTTATTCATATCGTCGATTCGATGTTTAACCAGCACGCTAAATGGCTGAAGGTCACCCGCAAGCTGGGCTGGCGACAGCCGATCTCCTCGCTGAACTATCTGTTGTCGTCCCACGTCTGGCGTCAGGATCACAATGGCTACAGCCATCAGGATCCGGGATTTATTGATCATGTCGCGAACAAGAAAGCCGACATAGTGCGCATATACCTGCCACCCGATGCTAATACGCTGCTGTGGGTCGGGGACCACTGCCTGCGAACATGGGACCGGATCAATGTTATTGTTGCAGGTAAACAACCTTCACCCCAGTGGCTGGATATAGAGAGTGCCATTTCTCACTGTCAGGCGGGTATGGGTATATGGAACTGGGCGAGTTGTGAGGGTGAACCTGATGTTGTTATGGCCTGCGCGGGGGACGTGCCTACCATGGAAACCCTGGCGGCAGTCGATTTGCTAAAGGGCTATCTGCCGGAATTGCGTATCAGGGTCGTCAATGTGGTGGATTTACTGGCGTTGCAGACGCAGGAGCAGCATCCGCATGGCAAAGCCGAAGAAGAGTTCGATGCCCTTTTCACCACGGATAAACCCGTCATCTTTGCCTTCCATGGTTATCCAAGTCTGGTGCATCGCCTGACCTATCAGAGAAACAATCACGGTAACTTCCATGTTCATGGCTTCAATGAAGAGGGTACTACCACCACACCATTTGATATGACGGTGCTGAATGAGCTGGATCGCTATCATCTGGCTCAGTCGGCCATTTGGCATGTGCCGGGCTTAGCTGATCGTCATCCGGAACTCCTCGACGACCTGCAGGAGCGAATCGCTGAGCACCATCGTTATGTAAGAGAGCATGGCGAGGATGTGCCTGAAGTGCGCAACTGGGTTTGGGGCGGATGAAGTCGTTTACACGGGGGATTGGGCCAAATGAAAGCGGGTATATTTTTACCCGCTTCACTTTAAAGATATGGCATTTATCACGTCAGGGATTTCAGCGCTTGGCGTTTGAGTCGAGATCCTCACTCAGCGTCAGGAACTGTTCGGTTAACTCCGGCAAATGACTGATCAGCCAGTCAGACATCGCCAGTTCCTGCTCGCATATTTGCTTCAGTACAGGGACGCTTGCCGTGTCGCCGACGCGCTTGGTCGCGCAGATAAGACTGGTGTAGCTCCCCACCTCATATCACTGTCTTTCAGCGATAGATGTCAGTTTGTGATCGGTATTTTTTTCTTCATCCAGCGTCTCTTTCAAAAGCGAGGAGGCTTCTCCAAGCTGAAGCTTGATGGCCAGTGCAATCAGCGTGCCGTACGTCGCGATTTCGTAATGTTCCACTTTCTGGGCGGCTCCAATGAGGCCTGCATCTCTGACGGGACCAGGTTCAGTCGCTTCGATCAATTCCTGCGCTTCTTCAACCAGGCCTTCAAGCGCATGGCATTTCATACGCACTATGCGCACCTCCTCATGTGCTTCCACAAGTTGGTCGAGACGCTCAATCTGACCCTGGGTTTCTTCAAGGTGATGCTGAAAGGCCTCTTTAAGTTTTGGCTCGGATGCAGCACGGATCATTTTTGGCAGGGCGCGGGTGATTTGTTTTTCAGCACTATAAACATCGGACAGGTCATGGATAAATAAATCGAGAAGTGTTTTAACTTTCATAGGGTAAACTCCAGCGAGTTCTTGACGAATTGGAAATTTCCGTCTGAGGTAAAGGGCAAAATATGTTTGAATTGATAAGTCGAAGATTAAAATATTTAATTATTGAAAATGGCTTCTTTGATTCCTAACGATATTATTAGGATTATCACGAACTTTTATGTCTGTTCTGGCCACCTTTCTTACCCGCTGTGGAAGCTCTCTCACGATCATTTTTGAAATTACCACCGCTTGCCTGACCACCTTTCCTTCCAGCTTCAGATGCTCTTTTGGGGTCTTCTGCAAAGTTTCCTGAACCGCCTCTATGTTGAGCCATAATATTTCCTCTACATGAACTGTTATCGTGATGATTAAGTGAAAATATGCATATAGCATTTTAATCGTAATTCACAATCAACTTCATGCAAGCGCGTCGGCACCATTTAAATCATAATCTGGAATATGTGCCATATTTGTTGTGGAGAATTGACAGGTAAAAAGATATAAGCGCAACGATTTAATACTTCAGTTAACTTTGTAACTACTCAGATAATGGCTAAGGCGATCTTATGAAAGCAATTATTTACAACGGCCCATTTAACGTAACGGTAAAAAATGTTCCTGATGCAATAATTGAGCGTCCCGAAGATGCATTAAGCCGGATAACCACCACGAATATATGCGGTTCGGATCTGCATATGTATGAAGGACGTACCAGCTTCGAAGAAGGACGGATTTTTGGCCATGAAAACATGGGCGAGGTCGTTGAAGTTGGCCAGGGAGTCGAGCGTATCAAAGTGGGTGACCGCGTATGTATGCCCTTCAATGTAGGCTGCGGCTTCTGTGAAAACTGTGAAAAAGGCCTGACCGGATTTTGTCTGACAGCTAACCCGGGGAGTGCGGGCGCCGCTTATGGTTTTACTGAAATGGGGCCGTGGGACGGTGGTCAGGCGGAATTGTTGCGGGTTCCTTTTGCCGATTTCAACTGTCTGGTCCTCCCAGAGGATGCGGCGGAGAAAGAAGAAGATTACGTCATGCTTTCAGATATCTTCCCGACCGGCTGGCATGCAACCGAACTGGCGGGGCTGCGTCCGGGAGAAAGCGTCGCCATCTACGGGGCGGGGCCGGTGGGACTGATGGCCGCGCATTCTGCCATCATCAAAGGGGCCTCCCAGGTCTTTGTTATTGATACTCACAGCGATCGTCTGGCCCTTGCTGAGCAATTCGGTGCCACACCGGTTAATGCTGCCGGGGATGAAGCCGTACAGAAAATCCTTGAGCTGACTGACGGCAGGGGTACAGACTGCGGTTGTGAATGTGTTGGTTACCAGTGCTGCAATAAACACGGCCATGAAGACAACAGTGCAACTATGAAAAGCCTGGTCGCCTCCACCAAGGCGACAGGCGGAATAGGCGTGGTGGGGGTCTTCGTGCCCCAGGATCCTGCAGCGGAAAGCGACCTGGCAAAAGAGGGGAAAATGCCGTTTGATTTTGGCAGCTTCTGGTTCAAGGGGCAGTCCATCCGCACTGGTCAGGCAAACGTGAAGGCCTACAACCGGCAGCTCGCACGGCTTATTCACCATGATAAAGCCAACCCTGGCCGGATTATCTCGCATCGTCTGAGCCTCGATGAGGCTCCTGAAGGCTATAAAAATTTTGACAGCCGAGCGCCCGGCTGAACAAAAGTTATTCTTAAACCATAAACCCAGCTCTTTAGGTTTTCGATAAGCCCTTACCTTGTTTAAAAGGTTAAGGGCTTACCGGGTATGCCCGCGGGTATCCACTTCCATTGATGTCCCATCCTGGCGATCCTGCTTCGCTTGATCATCCTCTCATGGCTGCCAGGCTTATCACTCATTAAAAAGGCCTAAAGGAGAATAACGATGTCACGTTTTTTGGAAAAAGTTGTCGTGATCACCGGTGCGGGTTCAGGAATTGGGGCGGCCTCAGCAAAGCGTTTTGCCAGTGAAGGTGCTTCGGTGGTGCTGGTGGGAAGAACCCGTGAAAAACTCGAAACCACGCTTCATGCCCTTCCCAAGGGAGAGCATCTTATCGCGCCTTGTGATGTGTCTGATTCCGTCCAGGTTAAACAGCTGGCGGAACTGGTCGAACAAACCTATGGCAGAGTCGACGTCCTGGTGAACAATGCGGGGAGTGTCGTTCAGGGAAAAATACATGAAGTGGCCGTTGAAGACTGGAAAAAGCTGATGGGGGCTGATCTGGATGGGGTATTTCATTGTGTTCATTACTTCATGCCCTCATTGCTCAAAACCCAAGGGAATGTGGTGAACACGTCTTCGGTTTCAGGACTGGGTGGAGACTGGGGAATGAGCGTTTATAACGCTGCGAAGGGCGGCGTGACCAATTTTACGCGCGCGCTGGCGATGGATTATGGTGCGGACGGTGTTCGCGTGAATGCCATCTGCCCTGGATTTACGCTGACCGATCTTACCGAAGATATGAAGGACAATCATGAACTGTTAAACAAGTTCTATGACCGCATTCCCCTCCAGCGGGCTGGCCAGGCTGAAGATATCGCCAGTGCAATCGCCTTTATTGCCAGCGATGATGCGCGTTATATCACAGGAGTGAACCTGCCCGTAGACGGCGGGCTGACGGCGTCTAATGGCCAACCCAAACAGGCTTAATATCTAAACGGGGAGCAATCAACGTTCCCCTATCAATTCTTCAAAATGCGTGTGAGTTCGGTTATTCAATATAAAGCCGTTTTCCTGACCACCTTGAAAAATTTATCAGGTACATCTTTGGTGCATACATCCATATTAACCCCTAACAGTCTCAACGCTTATTATCGGTCAAAGTCATACGAAGAGCCGGTATATAGCCGGAGTAGAGTCAGTTGGGTGCAAATGCATAAAATTTTTATGGTGGTAGGTAGGTTAAAGCGCCAGAAAAAGAAGTTTCCTGAGTGGCTGGACGCTGGTTCAGAATGTTATGAGATATCGAAAAATATGCTGCACTTGGGCTTCAGACCCGCTTTTTGTTCAATGCGAGTGACCAGGTATTGCGTCCGCATTTAGGACATCTAGGTTCTTCATATCCAGGTATCTCTCGAGTAGTGCCGCAGCGGTTACAGGCATATAAACCTGTTTCAGGGATTTGGGTGAAACAGTGACGGTGTGCTTCAGGAAGTACAGATAACCCGGCCCGCACTGCTTCGTCCGGATAAAAATAGAGGCTGAGCTGGCCATCGACCTCTACCAGCCCCAGCCGTATCTGACCAAGGTGTTCGGCCCCTTTAAGGCGTAACTCCATCAGAAACTCATCTTCTGAAATGTTCAGCCGGTCCAGATTCTCAGAAACGTACTCTATAAATTATAGCCGGACAGCTTTCAATCAAGGGATTAACTTGAATAGGAGTGAGTGGGAAGTTTCAAACGGGCTTTGGGTTTTAAAATCAAAGGTGAAAAATTAATGAAGGTTTTCTCCTTTAAAGTGATGATTTGGCGATTCGTTTATTCATTATGGCTCACAATATTTTATTTTTATAACGGTTCGCTTCTATACCTTAAACAGTTCACGAAGCATGATAGAAATAAAAAAGTTGCGTCCGCGCTCAATGCAAACTGATTCGAAAAACCTACCGACCCATTCACACCCCTCTACAACTAATAGGATAAAAACTTACCCCTTGATTGAGTGGCATTGTTTATCTTGGCATAAAATAAAAATGAGGATAATTAGTTAAGTCTCTTTCACAAGAGACGCAGAACAAGTTAAATGAATGGTTGTTCACTTAAATGACTTAATTCGACATAGAATGTGTGGGAGGAGATAATACAGGGAAGGAAGTGGATTTCATTAATTTGAACAGTTGATGTCGTTACTTAGTTAATACAGTCCGGCACACCGGCCGGACTTTTTTATGACTGTGGCTGACCGATGGGACCCTGGCCCTGAGGACCTCCGGGCACGGATTGCTGGCTTGGTGCGTGAGGACGGCCATCCGGCCCTACTGCAGGACCGGGTTCCTGACAGCCTGCCAGAGTCATCAGACTTGCAACGATAAAAATCCCACCTAAAAAACTCTTCATAACATTCCTTTCCAGAAATCAGGCAACCCAGCGTTGCTTACAAAGCCTGGTCACATCTGTCCACATATGAAAGCGAAGCCGGAAAAGTAAATCCTTTTTACTGCCAATGAGTTCTGATAAAACGCCCTTAAAGCACTTGCTCACTCTCAGAGATTGCAATTACTGTATATATATACAGTTTAGTTTTGGGAGGGCACCGATATGCCCCGTGACTATGAAATCATGATTGCCTTCAGGCAGGCGATAAAACGCGATGCCGCTGGTCGCTACACCGTCAGCACTCTCGACTTTGTGAAAGAACTCGATCGCCTGAACTGGCGCTACTCGCTACGCGCCGCCAACAAATGGATCGAGATGCACACAACAACGTTCAGGGATATTTCGACAAGTGAGGGTGAAGAACGCATGTTTCAGGTCTTTAATCCGAACGGAAGGAATTGAGCAACGTGTGCCACGCTCAATTGGGTACACCCCGTAGCAGGCAATTGATTATGAGTTTTTCAATGGGACTAAATCATGAACAGCGAGACATTAATTTCCCTATCTTGCTGAAATAAATGAAAAATCCAGATCAATATAATTATAAAATTTAAAACCGTGATATATGTCACAAAAAGGCAAATCCAACAATCATGTACAGCTTGTTTTGGTTTTGTACAACTTCAAAAATTTCCCTTTTAAAAGCAATTGAATATAAGCGTAACGGTTAACTCGTTGTTTTAAACAGAAACAAGCGAAGCGGTAAACATGTATTTTAAATGTGGTCTTATCGAAAAATTGAGCCATATTATTTCTCATTGGAACGTTAGCACGCTTAATATTCGACTGATATATAAGGGGGATACATGCCATCAAGAAGAGGTGGGGCCGGTAATTTTGCTGAGGATGCGGACCGCGCGCGTGAAGCCGGGCGTAAAGGAGGAAGTTCAAGCGGGGGAAACTTCAAAAATTGTCCAGATCGCGCTGTTGAAGCCGGTCGCAAGGGCGGACAAATCAGCCGCAGGCGCAAAGCGGCAACTGAGGAAAGTTAATTAGCCAGACAGCCGGCCGGGTTGAGTTATACCGGCCTTGCTTTGAAAAACATAAACAGGAGGAAGTATGATCTTCTCGTCCATCTTTGTATCCATACATTTAGCTGGTCTGGTTGATACTTTCCCGAACATAAGTGGCGGAACATGTTACTGTGCAGATCCTGTTGCCACCCATGGCACACCTCAAAGTACTTGCGTAAATCTCTATAAAATTCTCTGTGTAGAGGATGACACGGTAAAAGCAACGGATTCACCAGAGGTCAGACACAAAAAGCGTTCAGGTGACCG
The DNA here is from genome assembly GCF_009829935.1 of Pantoea sp. Seng. Lineage (NCBI taxonomy): Bacteria > Pseudomonadati > Pseudomonadota > Gammaproteobacteria > Enterobacterales > Erwiniaceae > Pantoea > Pantoea sp. Seng. The sequence goes on from NZ_SZZV01000006.1 coordinate 160,052, forward strand.
ACCGGTAAGATAAGTTGGTGGATGCCTGATTATTAAGCGGCTCAGGTAACAATTCTGTTTAGTAACACCCAAACGTCCTGTCCTTTTACGTCCTTTTAGCGCATGCTTTAATCTCTTCCCCGGTGCTATGCCTGGGCCATTCCCCCTCTGACAAGGGGCAAATATGAAATCTCAAAGTTCAAAAACCTGTTGCGCACCGAATTGCGCGGTGACTGACACTTCTGATCTGATGTCGCTTTCCGACACCTCCATCTTCCCGTACTTCATTCATGAATCATTCACCTATTCGTAGACGAAACATATTGTCTGTTTTTTCTGAGACTGGACGAACATTAATTTCGTTGGGAGTGAACAAATGGAACAGGGTTTTTATTGGGTCCAGAAGGGCGAGACTCAACCTGAAGTCTGGTACTTCGCCGATGGTGAAGGGGGAGGATGGTTCAAGCCAAGCCGAAGTCTGCCCGTTCACCCTGATGATTTTATCGAGCAGGGGTACAATGTCATCAGTGATCGCCTCGAACCCCCGGCAGAATAATGACAACACCTGTACGACATACCTCCACCCTGGCAGAGGGAGTCGTATGGAAACGAGACATTGCCATTTGAAATGCCCGCGCAGGACGGCCTACAAGCGTTAGCGAGGAACGTATCTCTCCTGTCAACGCAACCCGAGTGCTTTAACTTGTTTCAGGTTCTGCTTTCGGCTACATGAAACGAGTTGCAGGTATTTAGGAAAAGTAGATCGAGATGCACCAGATAACATTCAGGGATGGCTACTGTGTGGATGAGTAATCTCTCAAGGTGTTCAATCCCAACGGGTGCTGAGCAATCATCCTGATAACTGTCGGTAGGGACTAGCGGCTCATCGCCAGCAAAAAAAAAGCATGAACCAGACGTGAGTCCGGTTCATGCAGAGTGCTGACTACTCAGTTTTCTTTTTATTTGCCCGCTCTGATGCGTCGAGTCACCAGGGCGTGGGTCCCCACTGGGTTTGTACCAGAAACACAATCACCAGAACCAGTAAAGTGGTGACGGCCGGTATGATCAGGTATCGCATGTTCAATCTCCTGTCTGTCTGACCACGAGAATTTGAAACGATGAAAAACCCGCCCTTATTCATCACCGACCGTTCAATGACATCGGCGGTTTAGCGATGGATACTTACGTCGTGTAATGGCCTGCAAAGCGCCGGGCTAAGCGCTTTAAAACCCGTTCAGATATTTCGGTAAACCTATCGCCAACACCGCAATGGCCACGATATTCAGTACAACAACGAATCCTGGTGAAACATCCATAAGTCACCTCAGGTAAACGAGCGGTATCAGGCAAAACACGACATCGGGCTGGTGGCCAGTTGGTCATCGCTGAAATCACCGACACTGCCGTGCTGATAATTCACCTACTGAGCACGCAGCATGTATCCCAGCGTTACCGCACAGGCATTTTGCTCATTAAGCGTAGTGCAGGTCTTCACAGACCAAAAGCGTAGCCGTATAGCGAAGTCAGGGGGTTTTTAATAAGGTACGGAAATTGACGGGCAGCCTCACAGCTAAACGCCACTCGAACGAGTAGTTGGTTTTCAACCGCGCGTTTCAGGGGAAAGGTAAGCTAAAAAAAGCCCGCTCAAGGCGGGCAAAAAAGCAGTGGCTAAGGAATGTCTCTCTCGTATGAAACGCATCCTGTGTGCTGTGCTGCCAGTCAACAACTGACCCCCATACCTTAGACCAATAATTACTGTGTGGTAGGATGTGTTAACAAAAGTGATAAAATTCCAGTAATTTCCAGTAAGTTATATTAATTAACGATTTATAAACTAAATTTCAGAGATTTAACCGAAGCGGCAAGAGAATGCTTCTGATTATTTCTGGTTTATGTCGGCCTAAAAATGCTCAAATCTAAAACGCCTGCGCTTATGGCAACCGGCCCGGTCATACTGAAATGCCATGTCCACCTCAGATTAAATCCCCTTTGCCAACAACGCGTTTGGAAAAAGTCTTCATGCCCGACTTGATCGATTGTACTGCTTACGATTACTGTTTATATATACAGTATTTGTCAGGGCTATCATCATGGAGTTTTTCAGACCTGCGGAAATCCGCGCCATTCTGGAGTTACCGCTTTTCATTGCCAGAGTTCCGTGTGGCTTTCCGTCTCCGGCTCAGGACTATGTCGAACAGCGGCTGGATCTTAATAATCTGCTGGTCAGTCATCCCAGCTCAACCTACTTCATCCGGGTCAGCGGAGATTCGATGATTGAGGGTGGTATTAATGATGGCGACATGCTGGTGGTGGACAGCTCCGTCACCGCGGAGCATGGGGATATCATCGTGGCCGCGATTTCCGGCGAGTTCACCGTGAAGCAACTGATGACCCGGCCTTTCCTGCACCTGAAACCGATGAACGCCGCGCACGCCATTATCCCGATCCCCGATGCCGATCAGTTTGAAATCTTCGGCGTGGTCCGGCACTCCATTAAGACGATGGGCCGTTAATGTTTGCCCTGGTGGATGTGAACTCTTTTTACGCCAGTTGCGAGACAGTGTTCAGGCCTGATCTGCGTGGTAAGCCGGTATCTGGTCGAGTTAAGAGGGCGATGCTGCATTGTGGATGAACTCCGGCGGCCGGGTAACGATAGCACCGTGCTTCTAAAGGTGGCGGGGAGGCTGGAATGGAGTGACGATGTTTCATCCAAACCGTATCCTGACTGAAGACGGGCTGCTTCTTGAGGATGATTTGCTTGAGGATGTGATCGTTGTGGGGCTGGTGACGCATGAAGTGAGCGCTTTGAACGTGTCGGATTCTTCACCCGTTTGAACTTCATCGGGCAAAAAAAGGCCCGCATTGGCGGGCGAAATTCGTTACATGGGATAATCTCCATATAAGTTATGACGTTAGGTATATTTGAAAGTTCATATTTTCCGACTAACTTTGTACTTAAACCAAACCGGCGTTTTCTTTACTTGATATGAACGACATGAATTCAAATCGCGCAGGAATGATTGGATGTGCCATCGGATCGGCTGTAGTCGAACTGGCCGCAAAAGGAGTACCGCTTAGCAGGGTGAGTATCATCATTGAACTTGAACGCATCGCTGCGGGGTCATCAGACCTGCAGGTAAAGGCGTTTGCATTAGATGCCGCAAAGTTGCTAAGGGCGGGAGGAGATGAAGTTAACGCTTAGCCTTTGGATTTTGAAGATAAAGCATTCCGGCCCCCTGCAGTGACTTTAGCGGGGGCCCTGAACAGCACCTTAAGGTTCGTCGATACGGGAAACTTTGAGATGCGCGCTTTCGCCTTTACCGTAGACTTTCCCGCTTACGCGGACCTTGTCTTCTGCACTGTACGTTTTGCCTTTGAAAGTGCTGGCCGGAGCATCGATGTTGACCGTGCCTGAGCTGTCACGGAACTGATAAGTGTCGCCTTTGATCTTTTTGACGATATAGCCCTCAAGCGTGACATAGCCCCCCTGACGAAAATCTTTGATCAGCGTAACCGGTGTTTCTGCCGTATCTTCCGACCCCTTATACCCGGCATCTTCCTTATTCTGAGGTGGGGGCGTCTTACCGGCTTCATATCCTCCCGTTTCGGCATATGCACCGACGCTCAGAGGTAACATCACTGCAATCCAGGCGACCTTATTCATTTCATTCTCCATTGATGTGTCTTCAGGTGTAAGCCTGGCACAGCGCCTGGGAAGTAAACGGAACGGGTGCGAAATAAATCTAAACCTGAGCGTGGTGCATCTGGTTATAAGAACTCTTATCTCAAAATTTCTGGTAAGGAATGAACACAGGATCGGCGTTTTTGGCGACGATATCCCGCTTAATCCAAGCGGGAGCATTTTCTCGAAATGACTTACAGCCCCAGATCTGACAGGCCAGGATGATCGTCCGGACGACGGCCCAGCGGCCAGAAATATTTACGGTCGCTCTCTTTAATCGGCATGTCGTTGATGCAGGCGAAACGACGCTCCATCAGGCCATCAGCGCCAAACTCCCAGTTTTCGTTTCCGTAGGAGCGGAACCAATTGCCGGAGTCATCGTGCCATTCGTAAGCGTAGCGGACGGCGATGCGGTTACCGCCAAATGCCCATAGTTCCTTAATCAGGCGGTATTCGTGCTCTTTCTTCCATTTACGGTCGAGGAAGCTCTGCGCTTCTTCACGATTGTTGGCGAACTCGGCGCGGTTACGCCATTTGGTGTCCAGTGAGTAAGCCAGAGCTACTTTTGCAGCATCGCGGCTATTCCAGCCGTCTTCAGCCAGACGGACTTTCTCGATGGCCGTTTCCAATGTGAAAGGCGGGAGCGGTGGACGAACTTGTGAATCAGTCATGGTAAAACTCCTGTAAATTTAGTTTCAGTCTAAAGATCGTTCTCGTGACTTAGGACTCAGTGAAAGACCTGTTCCAGCAAAAACTTCGCTACTTTTGATGCCTTGACCAGAAGGCTCACATCGGTGGCATCAATACCGTTCTGATAGGAGACCTTTCAACAAATTCAGGGATTCCCCTTTGGTATCGCGCGGCGTCCTGTCTGTGATTTAAAGGTAGAACGATCGTTCTACCTAGTCAATGATTTTTTCTGAAATGAATGCCGGGAGCAGAGAACATTCGGCATTAAAATCGAAATAAGATATTGTTTTTAATTGGTTTTAAATTAACTGAGATTCGCCCGTTTCAGGTCTGAACAGGGAAGGGTAAGGGAATAAAATGTCGCTTATGAATGCGCCAGGGAAGTGCCCGATATACTCAAACGGCGATAAGAAGAAATACCATCGAGCTGTGGGTTATCCGTAGAAAATTAACTATCCCGTTGCAGAAGATGACTTTGACTGTTGACTGTATGTGCGGCGCGAACGTCCGGGCAGGCGGTGTGGTGACATCGCTGTTGTGTATGATGATGGCTGCGGGTATGCGCACAGATTGAAGGCGAGACCGTTTATCGGTCCCGCCTGTCTGAAGATAAATCGAATTCAAAAACGCATTTAAATCTTCATGCAGGGAAAAGCGTTCGCGAACCTCAGGGCCCGGAGGAGGCTCGTTCCAGCATGAGTTTCGCGATGTCCTGAGCGTTGTCGGCAGCACTCCCGTCGCCCATGACGTATGACAGGGTGATCGCGCCTTCCAGCAGGATCAGTAACTGTCGAGCCAAATCCTCCGGATGCTCAACGTTCAGCTGTTCGGTAAGCTCCAGAGCGTAATCCAGCAACTTCTGTTTATGCATCTTGGCTATCTGGCGCACAGGGTCTTCAGGATCGCCAACCTCACCCGCCGTGTTGATAAACGCGCAACCCCGGAATCCGTCGGACTCGAACCAGCTCTTCAGAACAGTGAACATGTTCAGGATACGCTCCTGAGGAGTCTTGCCTTTGTCAGACTCTGTTCTGAACCATTGCATCCACCGTTCGTCGCGCTCTGTTAACGCGGCGGATGCCACGTCTTCCTTGTTCGCGAAATGACGGTAAATACTCTTTCTGGCGACACCAGAGGTCTTGACCAAAAGGTCCATGCCCATAGCGTGGATACCGTTCTGGTAGATGAGCTCTTCGGCGGTTTTCAGGATTTTATCCCGTGTATCAGTTGTTTTTTTGATCATGGGTTAAAAGTAGAATTATCGTTCTACCACGTCAACGCTTTTTATCAAAGAGCCTGTAAAAAAGTCATTCGATTCTTGCGATAGCTGGAAGGACCCGAAGGAAAGGACGTTGATCGGAAGGCTTTGCAGACACCAGTCAGTATGAATGAGGGGGGAGGGAAAAGTCTTTATAGTGAATAGCTATTTCATCCCCTCACCGACAAGAAGATCAGTTCCCCTCCACTTTTGTAATTAAGTTAATCATCACCAACCTTAATTTTGACTAAGGTGTACAACTTGAATCTCCGTGTACAAATATGTTGGTTAATTCGTGTTTGGTTATTTATTCTGGGATCTAATTTGATCATTAATATATATAGGAAAAGTTCTGGATAAGCGAAGCGGCAAATGACGAACGATTGATCAAGAAATGATCGATTTTTTATTGTTAGCGATGGGAATAACCCTCCTAACGTAGCGAATTTCGCATTTAAGCGAAGCGCTAATGCACGTCAGGAGAGTGTTGTGATAAAGGCTAGCGAACGTAACCCAATGTTGAATTATTGATAGTGTTATTTCCGGCGGCTGATCTTTCCTCCCTTCCGGCCAGCTTCAACGGCGCGGTTCGGATCGTTTTTAAAATTGCCGCCACTTACCTGACCGCCTTTGCGGCCTGCTTCAGCTGCACGCTCCTTGTCCTCGGCGAAGTTCCCTGTGCCCCCACGACGTTGCGTCTTTTTCTCTTCCTCTTCAGGATGCTTGTTAGGGTCCGTCATGCGTTCTCCTCATTATATTTGTACCAACATAAAGCAAAAATAAATGTAGCGTTGTTTTTACCATAATCAAGTCAGGATTAATCTTAAGTTTTATTATTTTGCGGACTGTTTGTTTAAGGATAAGTCGATTTTTGTTTATAAGCGGACGAAACTCACTTGAATGATGATTGTTAGCGCACTTTAGATGTCGAGTAAAGAGTGTTGTGAGGGTAAATATAAGCGAAGCGGCAAAGTGGTGATATTAATCCTCCCTCTCAGTTCTGCGCCGATTGGCTTGCGTAGAAGGGCTTACTTGCTACGTTTAATTAAAATGATTGTTAGTCCGTTAATTAACGCTTCGCTTATTTCCAGATAATTCCATTAGCGTCGGCGTTGAGGCGGTTAGCTTGCTAAGCAACTGCATACCATCCCCAAAGGTAGTTCATTAAAAGCACATCAACCAGGAGTGAATGAATGACGAGGGAATCTGTTTATCTGGATTGGCTACGTGATGCACATGCGATGGAGAAGCACGGTGAAACGTTATTAAAACAAGCGATGGAGCGTCTCGACAGTGATTCTTCCATCGGGAGTCACATCGCGCATTATCTTGCGCAATCACGCGCACAGCAGTTGCAGGTGAAAGAAGTTCTGAAATACCATGACGATAGTTGGTCGGCATTGAAAGAGGCATTAGGCCGCCTGTCTGTGGTGGGGCAGGCAGCAAGCGATATGCTGCGTGTTGAGCAGGACGCACGGATGGCCGTCAGCGTCTATGTCTTTTGTAGTTATAAAGTTGCGACTTACACCACGTTAATTGCCGCCGCCAGACAGGCTGATGACACTGAAGGCGCGGACATTTTTCAGCGGATCTTGCAACAGGAAGCGCAAATGGCGGCCAAACTGCTTGCGGACTTGCCTGAAGCAGCGAATCAATCGATAGACTCGCTGGCTGAAAGTGAAGCATCAAGCGCGGTGTAGTGTTTTCTGCGGGCAGCTTGCTGGCTGCCCGCAGAGAAAATAGCCAACATTATTAATGATTGCTCGTTAACGGCAATTGCATAAACTGCAGTAAAAAGCCGCTACGTTTATCTAAACGGAGGATCAAACGCTACAAACTCAGTTTAATAAGTAAAGCGCACTGATCACTCAGGTGACTATTATTGCCAACAATTTAATATAACTGATCAAATTGTTTAATTGCGCAATTCCACAGGAAGTGAATTGTTTAGCACGAGTAAGTTATATTTAAGTAAAAGCATTAAGGTTAGTGAGCATGCTGACGATAACAGCAGGGATGCTGCCGATGAGAACGCGGAGCGTCTCCATTTCTTTGTTTTAATAACACCTGGATTTCATGACTCACTAATAAAAATCATTGAGGTTTCTAAATGGACATAGTTCAAGGATTTTCACGTAATATTAAATTACGCAGCAAACTCATTATTTCTTCGCTCATCAATATCGGTATGCTGCTTTTGGTCGCGGTACTGGGTTTAAATTCGCTGTTTATGGCACAAACCGGCGTCAACGGCATGATGAAAGATGATTACCCAACCATTGCGTTGGGCAATCAGTTAATCAATGAGATTAACACTACCATTCAGCGACAGGCTTTGCTGCTCAGCCCAATCAATGCGGAGCGCCGCAGCGCCATCATGAATGAGCTTCAGGGGGCAACCGGGCAAATTACGGAGATTTATCGTCAACTCCATGCACTGTCAACAGATGACGATTCCATTGCTTATCTCAAAATTTTGGATGATAAACGCAAAGCTTATTTAGAAGGCCGTAATGAATTTTTGCAACTCACTAGTCAGGATCTTGATAAAGCGCTGGATTATTATCTGACAGCATTGGCGAGTAAACAAAAGGATTATACGGTTGAAGTGCAGCGTTTTATTGCACTGCAAGAGCAGCAGATGAATGGTTCCTACACACACTTTATGGATTCCTATCACACCACTAAAATTTCAATGGTGGTGATATTTATTGCGGCGGTTATTCTCTCTGCGTTGATTGGCTGGATTATTATCCAATCCATTACTGTGCCATTAAAAAACGTGATTGCGTTTCTTGGCAGTGTTGCTGATGGCGATCTCAGTACGAGCTTCTATGAAAAACGTAAAGACGAAATGGGCCAGTTAATAAACGCCATTCAGCAGATGCAGGATAAAATGTTGACCATTGTCAGTCATATTCGTATCAGCGCAGAGCAAATCTCAGGAGGTGCCAGCGAAATTATGTCGGGTACACATGATTTGGCCGCGCGTACTGAAGAACAAGCCAGTTCGGTTGAACAAACAGCAGCATCGGTTGAAGAATTCACCGCCACCATTAGCAACACGCGCAATAACACCCACTTTGCTGCCGATCTGTCTGAAAAGGCGGAAAGCGCCGTGGGGCAGAACGCCACCATGATGATCAACGTGTCGACCAAAATGGCTGAGATCCATGATTCAGCCGGTCGCATGGCAGACATTATCAATCTGATTGATTCGATTGCTTTCCAGACCAATATCCTGGCGCTCAATGCGGCTGTTGAGGCGGCACGAGCAGGGGAGCACGGTCGCGGTTTTGCGGTAGTCGCGCAGGAAGTGCGCGCGCTGGCGCAAAAAACCGCCACCTCATCGCATGAGATTCGCCATCTGATTGAGGAGTCTTCCACGCGCATCGTTGATGGCCGTGACATGGTAGCGGATGCCAACAAACTGATGTCGGAAATGATGAACAACGTGGTGAACATGAAGGAGGTGCTGTCACAGATTAATCAGGCCAGCACCGAACAGGCCGATGGGATCAGTCAGATCAACACTGCTATCAGCCAAATTGACATCACGACGCAACAAAATGCCTCGCTGGTGGAGCAATCCCTGGCTGCTTCCGCCATGCTCAGCGAGCAAGCGGCAAACATGGTGAACAGCGTCAGCGTGTTTACCCTGCGTCAGAGCGCATAACCAGATGACAGGCGGCGTCAAGGCCGCCATTACTCTAAATTCTTGCTATTTAACACGGGCACCTGATCAAGCAACCATTGAAGCAATAGCTTGATGTTGGGCGCTTCCGGCCGGGTTTTCGGCCACACCAGATAATAACCGTCCCCTGTCGCCACCGGCTGGTTAAATGGCAGCACCAGTAAGCCGTTGTTGATCGCCTCCTGGCTGAGCAGCAAGTCACCAATTGAAACGCCGTGTCCACTGATCGCCGCCATCGTGCCCTGTTCCAGCGTATCGAACAGTTTGCCTTGCCACAGATTGATAGCCGGTGCATCAGCTGCCCCCTGTGACCACCTCAGCCAGTCGCGGCGATCGTGTGAGGGGTGAATCAATTCACAACTTGCCAGTTGCTTTTGTGCCTGTCGTTCCAGTGCGGGGGCGCAAATCGGAATTAACCACTCCTGAAACAGCAAATGGCACTCAGTGTCTGCACCAAAATGACCGTCGCCCAACAAGATGGCGCAGTCAAAAGGTTCACGGGCAAAATCGACGTTGTCGGTGTCCATCCAAACGCTGGTAATCTGCACTTCAGGTGTTGAGTTTTGCTCGCGATAGAGTTGAAGTGCATCCAGCAGCCACCGCATGGTCAGTGTCGATGGGGCCTTGAGACGGAGTTGATGACCATGCTGCGTGAAGGCGGCGCAAGCTTGCTCTAAAGAGGCAAATCCGGCCTGTAATTGTGCCGCTAATACGCTACCGGCAGCGCTGATTTCGACCCTGGGGCCTTTACGGATAAACAGTTGGCAATTGAACCACGCTTCAAGGGTGCGGATGTGGCGGCTAATCGCCCCAGGGGTGACGTTGAGTGCCGCAGCGGCCTGGCTAAAAGACCCCAATTGCGCCGCACTGGCAAAGGCGCGCAACGCATAAAGTGGAGGAAGCGTCATAAGGTAAACTCAATATTGAGTAAAACTCACATTCAACGGCATTTTAAAGCGTTTTTCAATGTGGAAACGAAAAGCCATACTGGCGACCTTCTAATACGTTTCAGGTCGTTACCATGAACCTCTCACTGCTGCTGGCGTATATGCTGGCGATTTTATTGCTGTTAATGACGCCAGGCCCGGTGGTGGCGCTGATCACGGGCACGGCCGCGCGACACGGTTATCGCCGCGCTTTTGCCACAGCGGTGGGCACTAACGCGGCATCACTGGTGTTGATTGCGCTGGCTGCACTGATGTTGACGGGATTGGTCTCTCTCGATCCCTTGAGTTTGCAAGTCGCCGGGTTGCTGGGTTCCCTGTTTATTGGCGTGATTGCATGGCGAGGCTTACGTGCTGCGACAAGTGCAACCGCCCACCGGCCTGCAGCACAGGGGGGATTGCTGAAAGGCTTTGTGGTGGGCATCTCTAATCCAAAAGATATTCTGTTTTTTGCCGCGCTGTTTCCACAGTTTATCGCCATCACGCCCGATCTGAGCAGCAGCCTGATCACCCTGGCGCTGGTATGGATGGCCTTCGATTTTGCGGTGCTGGCGTTTTATATCATCACCGTAAAGCGCTTGCTGCCGGGAGCACATCAGCAGCGCCTGGAGCGGATATCAATGCTGATGTTGTTGCTGATCGCGCTGGCGGGAGCGTTCTACACCCTGAGGCAATTGTTGTTATAGCGTGGTATTGAAGATTTCACCCAAAACGCCGATAACGCATAGCGAATGGCTGCATGGAGCAGCAGACTAAAGGGAAAGTAATGAAAAAAGCATTGATAGCGTTAGCGGTTTTAACTCTGGCAGGGTGCGCCAGACCTTATGGATCAGCCGATACCATCATCAATCAGCAAATGGTGACACCGGATGCCAGCAAGAAGCAGACACCGGTGACTGTAACCCGCCTCAAGCAGTTTATTGGTAGTGCCAGCGGTGGAACCTGCAAATTCGTGGTGAACGTGGATGGTCAGGATGTCGCGATGTTGCGTCAAAACCAATTTGTCACTGCTTATCTGGAAAATGGTCTGCACAAGTTGCGCGTCAGTAATGACTGTTCAGTGATGAGTCTGGGGATGCGCAAGTCGCTGGATATTGTGGCTGACGGCACGCCACAGGAGTACGCCACAGAAATAGGCTTCTGGGGACAGTACCGCATGTGGCGCACTAAATAAGTTACAGGTCGATCACCCGATTGCGTGATTAAATGCGTGAGCAGCACAGCGCGATAACTGTTTAGCGGCTGGCGCTGGTTTTTTTTGTTTCCACCCTCAGGCAATCCTCTTCAAATACCCGCAGATTGAAAGCGTGCACATCTTCAACCTGGACCCGCAGCTCGACGTTGCGGGTATTCATGGTGATGTTCCTGCCATTGGCTCACGAGGGCGACTGAAAGACTTCATTTCTATCAGGACATTGTGAATAATTAGCTCTGTACAAATCCATCCGACAGAATTCAATCAAGTGTTGCAAAAAACAGTACAGGTGATGCATGAGTCCGTTTTCCCGCTTTTCCGTTTACTTTGCAGAAGTGGCTCGCAGCGGCAGCTTACGTAAAGCCGCCGAGAAACTGCACGTCTCCGCGTCCGCCATTAACCGGCAGATCCTGCAGGCGGAAGAGAGCTTTGGTACGCCGCTGTTTGAGCGTTTGCCGGATGGGTTGCGGATGACCACCGCCGGTGAGTTGTTGTACGACGATGTGATGCGCTGGCAGCGCGAGTTTCGCGTTACGTGCCAGCGTTTCGACGATATACAGGGCTTGAAGCGCGGCAACGTCAGCGCGGGTCTGGTGCAATCACTGACTAAGGGACCGGTGGCTGATGCGATTGCGGATATTGCACGTGAACATCAGTGGCTGCGGCTGGAACTTACCGTCGACAACAGCCACGCCATCAGCCAATTGATTCGACAGTCTGCGATTGATTTTGGCTTAATCCTGGATCCGGCGGGTCAGAGTGGACTGGATGTGTTGGCGTTTGCTGAACTGGATATGGGTATAGTCATGGCGCCCGATCATCCATTGAGCCAGTGCGATGCGCTATCGCTCAGTCAATTGAGCCAGGAGCGGCATATCATTCCTGGTGATTCGCTGGTGGTCCATGAACGGGTCGATGCGCTATACCGCAAGCAGGGCATGGCGCCGGATAACATTATTGCCTGTAACGATATTCGCCTGATACGCAGTTTGGTTGCTCAGGGCACTGGCGTATGCGTGCTGAGTTTGCTGGATGTGATGACTGAAGTGCAGGAGCAGCAACTGTGCTTTGTGCCGCTGAAAAACAGCGTGATGCGTCCTCTGACGTTGGCACTTTGTACTGCGCCATCCCGACAGTTATCGCGGGCGGCGCAGAGGGTGATTCAGCGCATCACACAGGTTATCGATGAGATGGCGCGTTAAGCGTCCGATGCCTGTTTCGGAAATTTATTGCGCAGTTTCTGCAGTTTTGCCGGGATATTCATCATACAGAAGGCGTTTTCTTGTCCTTCTTTCTCCCAGAAGTTTTGATGATAGTCTTCGGCTGCGTACCACTCGGCTAACGGTTCCAGCTTTGTCACCAGCGGCTTGCTGAGTTCGGCAGCGGCACGTGCTATCCCTTGTTCAGCGGCAATGCGTTGTGCATCGCTGGTCGGAAACAGTGCGGAGCGATAACGTGAACGCACCACGCCGTCTTTGATGTTTTCCTGCGTGGCATCATGTGTCGCGAAGTGGATGTCGAGCAAATCGTCGTAACTGACGAGATCGGGATCGAACTCGATTTTCACCGCCTCGGCGTGACCGGTGGTGTCGCTGTAAACTTGATCGTAAGTGGGTGACGAGACATGGCCGCCGATATAACCACTTTCCACGCTCAATACACCATGGATGGATTGGAAAATCGCTTCAGTACACCAAAAGCAGCCGCCGGCAAAAATGGCTTGTTCACGCATCAGTCTAAGTTCCGGATAAAAAAAGTGACGTTACCTTACACGGCGGTGAAAAGTAACGCCACTGCATTGGCGCATCCTGAATGCCTGTCAGCGCGCGAAGCCGCACTCAGCCTTCTATTGCTGCGTAATCGCCTGTGCCTTCAGGCCATGGCGTAAGCAAATCGAAGCCGGTCTTGGTCACAGCAAGAGTGTGTTCCCACTGCGCCGACAGCGAGCGATCTTTTGTCACCACCGTCCAGCCATCAGATAAAACACTGGTGCCTGCTTTGCCGGCATTGATCATTGGCTCGATGGTAAAGATCATGCCTGCCTGCAGCTCAATCCCTGTGCCCGGCGTACCGTAGTGCAGAATCTGAGGCTCGTCGTGATAAATCTCACCAACACCGTGACCGCAATATTCACGCACCACTGAAAATCCGGCTTTCTCCGCCACCTGTTGGATCGCGGCGCCGATATCACCCAATGTCGCACCGGGTTTGACGACTTTAATGCCCGCCACCATCGATTCGTAGGTGATATCGACCAGACGTTTAGCGCGCACCGATGGCTCACCCACGTAATACATGCGGCTGGTGTCACCGTACCAGCCATCTTTGATGATGCCGACGTCGATGTTGACGATATCGCCATTCTTGAGCTTCTTCTCACCTGGAATGCCATGGCACACCACGTGATTTACCGAGGTACAGGTGGTGCGTGTATAGCCGTGATAACCAATATTCGCGGGAACAACCTTCAGTTCATTGACAATATAGTCATGGCAAATGGCGTCCAGTTCATCTGTGGTCACGCCGGGTTTGACGTAAGGGGTGATGATTTCCAGCACTTTTGCCGCGGCGTGTCCGGCAGCGCGTGCCAGTTCGATTTCTTCAGCGGAATGTAGTTTGATGGTCATTGCGCGATTCCCTGCGAGGTTAATGTAGGCTGGTCAAGCAGCTGCGCTAAATCTGCGCCGCCGTCACGTTCGACACGCATCAACAGGCGCGTCAGTTCCTGAAGGTTGAGGTCAGGATAAAGCTCAGCCAGCATGCCAATCTTCATCCAGTGTTCTGCCTGCGCATTGATGGAACGGCTTAACGCCGTGCTCGCGATACGCAGATTCTCATGCATCAGATCAGAAATTTTTACGATACCCATTATGCGATCCGTATATGAAACGTAGTCGTTTTGCATATAGATTACGCTGCGTCCGGATAAGATGGAAGGGGAAATGTTGGGAAGTTTGCCGTGACCCTGTACAGCATCTCCACCTCTTAGCCGTTTAAGCCTGCTACAGCGTGACAGGGTGGCGTGATGTGTTGAGGAAAAGATAGACTAAAGAAAAAATACCCTGCGAAGCGGCTTAATAATCGTTGCAGAGTAATATTTCTGGATTTCCCCAGAGCAGGGTGTTGAAAGTTCGGCATTTGAAAGCTCAGCTAAAATAAAATAATCCCTCGATTGAGAGATGAAGCTAATAAGCGAAACGCATCATCAAGAGAAAACCTGGACCGACTTAGCGATATGACAGGAATATATATGCCGTGATGCATCGCTTATTTGATTGTTTTCTGTGCTTGTTGAATTACGGACAACAGACTGAATTTTATGAGGTAATCATTAAATCCTATTAATGTGTGCGCTACTGATAAGATCTCTGGGCAGCCGTAATCCTTGTTATCAATTTACGCTTCGCTTGAATGGGGTGAAGGATCCCTTTACTCAGTTTTCATGTAAGCTTTTTGTAAAGATATTTCAGCATGACAAACCGTGATGGCGGGCATAATATGGTGATATTCACCGGTTAATAATGAGCAAAATAGACGCAAAATGGCGGATATTCTCCTTAATGATAATGAAGTTATTCTTTTGAGTTCAGCATTGCTATCCGTGCCAATGGAATGGGCGAGTGCAAATGAGCATAACTAACGAATTGAAGCCAGGCTGCATCACGCTCCAGGCACTTCGGAATCCGGATATCTGCCGTGACGATGTACTGAGCAAATTCACTGATTTGGTCAGTAAAACGCTGGATGTTCCCAGCAGTTTCATCTCTGTCCTTGACGATGATTTCCAATACATCAAAGCTGCGCACAACTTTAACGTCGGTGAAACGTTGCGTGCCGATTCATTGTGTCAGTACGTGGTCGAGGGGGATCAACCGCTTGTGGTGCCCGATACCCAACTGGACGCCTGTTTTTCCGTCAATCCTTTTGTTATAGGTGAACCTTTTGTTCGCTTTTATGCGGGCGTGCCACTAAAGAGCCAGGAAGGGCTGGTCTTAGGCACGCTGTGCGTGGTGGATAGCAAACCACATACCTTTAGCGCTGAAAAGCTGGCGACGATGACGTTGCTATCACAGCTGGTAATTTCCTTTCTTGAAGCCTGGCATTCTGTCGGTTTTACCGATTTGGTTACAGGATTGCCTAACCGACAGCAACTGATTAGAGACCTGCAAGCCTTGCGTAATGCGGGTGATAACACGCGGTATCGACTGGTGTTGATCGACTGCATCGATATGCCGCGAGCCTATGAGCTGGCGCGTTCGTTGGGCATGGCACCTGTCGAAGGGCTCCTCAAAGATATGGCAACGTTACTGCCGCTACGTCTGCGTCCCGGCAAAAATGAACTGCTCTATACCGTGGCAACCGGGCGGTTTGCGCTATTAACTCAACAAGAAAGTCCATTGTGCGCCGAGTGGGTTGCGCGACGCATGGAAGGCGTACGCGCCGAGATTGGCGAAGGTTTATCGGTCGATTTAGCGACACATACCGGTGAAACCCTCTTTTCGCCGTCAGAAATTTCCGCTCAGGAAGCGCTGCGTCGAGCCGTTAGTGCCTTGCATGAAGCCATTTGTCGCGGGATCCCATGTATGAACTTCAGTGAGGAAAACGATGAGCGGCGTACGGATGACTTTACTCTCGTCAACGACCTGGCCACTGCTGTACGGCACAATCATGGCTTGTATCTGGTGTTCCAGCCGAAAATCTGTCTGAGCAGCGGTTTACCGATTGGGCTCGAAGCGCTGATCCGATGGCGCCATCCCACCCGAGGTGAACTTTCTCCTTCAGTTTTCATCCCGCTCGCGGAACAAACCACGTTGCTGCAAGAGATCACCGAATGGGTCATTGATAAAACCATTGAGCGATTGAAACGGCTCAACGGGCAAGGTATCCAGTTGCCTGTCACGGTGAACGTTAGCGTGCGCGACTTTAGCCAGGAAAGTTTTGCTTACAGGCTCGAGAATAAGATGATCAAGGCACGTCTGCCGACGAATCTGCTCGGCATTGAGTGCCTGGAAACTGAGCGCATCATCGAAAGCGCGGCGGCCATTAAGGGACTGGAAATGTTGAAACTGCGCGGTTTTGGTATTGCGCTGGATGATTTCGGCACCGGTTACAGCAATATCAGTTATCTGCGAAAAATGCCTCTGGATGTGGTCAAACTCGACCGTTCGATTGTCGGCGGACTTGCCACAGATACCGCGTCACGCATCATCACCCGCAGCATTATCGCTATGCTCAAAGAACTGGATTATGTGGTGTTAGCGGAAGGCGTGGAAAATATTGAGACGCTCGAAGCGTTAAAAGAGTTCGGTTGCGATCAGGCGCAGGGGTTCTTTCATTCCCGCCCATTACCTGAAAGCGAACTGGATAATTGGTTACGCTGGAAGTTAGGGTGATGCGTCTGTCCTGACTTCATCGGTTCCTGCCTCACCCATTGCCAGAGCACTGGCGCTGGCGGGATCAAATAGTGACAGACTCTCGATTTGTTCCACCATAATCACTTTACGAAACGCTAAAGCTGTTTTGGGTTTCGACATGAAATCAATCCGGTGCTGATGATACCAACGGCTGTAATTGTGCTCAACGGCGAGATTTAGCGTACGTGAATCGCGATAACCGCTGAGCATCGGTATTAATACAATATTAGCCGTGCTGGCATATTCGAAGGTGGCGGCATGAATCATGCCGATGTAGATGCGTCGGGATTTTAGCGTTATCCAGGCTAACTCACCTTCTTCCATACACTGCAACAAAATCTGTTCAATACCGTTCGAACGTGACAATCGCTGATAGAGGTCGCGGCGGCTGCTGGCGGTTAATCGCGCGCTGCCAGCCCAGTTTGAGCGATACACACAAAACAGCACGGCAAAGGCGAGCATAATCACGACCGGTGCCTGAATACCCAGGAAGCTCCAGGTCATAAAATCCACATGCCAACGAGCATGCACCAGGCGGGTAAGTGCAAAAGTATTATTGATCGCGGAAGCGGCGAGTAATATCAGCCAGACAATCCCGGTGGCAAACACGCCCTGTAAGACAAAAATACAACCATAAAGGGCAATTAAAAAGTAAACATCCCAGCCAAAGGAACGCTTTATTTTTAAGCGACTCGACATGTCCCGGCTGGTGTACCAATAGCCACACACCATCAGCACCATAAATATTGCCGTTCCCATTTAGATATCCTTCAAGGTTTTGACATGATGGGCAAAATCGCGCTGAACTTTGGGACTTAACGGATTAACCGAAGCGTTGCCGTCTTCATCAATAATGATCCTGTCACCCTCCTGAATGGAATCTTTCATATCTTGCTGGCTCATCACTTGTAGCAATGACTCAGGGCTCTTGAAGAGGGCGATAACAAAGTGAAACATGTTATTTTCCAATTAATTTGGGTAGTGAGAGTATGGCACACTATCCGATGTGAATTTGGGTTAGTGACTTGAATAAGAGGCGTGTTTTCGAACTTACGGATTAATCTGTCTAAAAAGCTGAAGTAAGCGAAACCGTAGGTGAACGGAAAAATTTACCAGTTTTAATAATGAATGGCTTAGGGGTTCAGTATTCATTTCCTGTCGTTAAAATTAGACTACAATAAGAAAGACATTAAATATGAGGTTAATTATGAAAGAACATCATACGAATGAACAACGTAATAAAGAAGGGGATGTGCATAAGGGACTTCCCGAAGTCGCCCCCAATGTCGGCAATGCGTATGAAGAGGATGACCATCCAGCAAAAGACAACCCTGAAGATCATGGAGAGATTCCGCGCACGCGCGATGATAGTAAAGATCACAAGCAGGATCCTTATCAGGATAAATAGCCTCGCTGACAATTAATCGCACCCGACATTTAAAAACATCTCTCTAATTATAGAGTGTGTTAATCAATTGAAATTTTTGATTAATTACCCTGTAATTTCGAAATAAACGAAGCATGTAGTTTATAAAGTAAGATTTTCTAGTGGTTAAAATATTTTATAAAATATCCTACGCTTGATTCACAAAATCGCGTATTTTCTACACCGTATCAATCATCACCCCACTAAACTACTTATACCCAATCAGGGTGAATGGAGGTATATATGTCAGAACGTCCAGATCCAGATGATGTTAAGCCGCTGCCTGGCGACGATTTACCCTTACCCGATGAAGAGGGTGATGAGACTGACGATCGTGATCTACCTGATGATCAAAAACCAATGATCTGATTCTCAATTCAGAGCCGCGTAAGCGGCTCTTTTGCGTAATTTGCAAGGGTATTATTGCGGTACAGCATTTCAATCATTGGATGATGCATCATCTTTAATGTATTGCCGTATCGCTTCATGCATGGCTCGGTTACGGTCAACTTCCAGTCCGCGCTCTTCATACTCTTTAGCCATATTAATAATGACTTCATCATATTTCCCTTTGAAGGTGATGTTATTCACCGCGACCTGTTTAATCATCAGTTCACGTAACACCTCAGTTTCGATTTTTAAACGCTGAACCGTTTCTTCAAGTTCCTTTATTCTCTCTTCGGTGGACATTATCACTCCCTATTAAGTTATGTAGATTAAGCAAGCCACATTATTGAAAAGAATATGGCATTGAAAAGCCTATAACTCAAGCCTCACCATTCGCATCATATTAAGCGAGCCGTAAAGCACAGATAGGAGAGCGATAACCTAACATTTGGTTTATATTGACGGCGCAAATTAACGAGCCGCAATGATTGATGCGGATGAATAACGCGGCAGCGCTGGAACCCTCTTATGATGAACATCTTCGCCCTGATACTGGCCATTGCTGTGGTTTTTAGCGGCCTGAGTTGGACATACAGGCTTTGGGCTTTGACGCGCATCACCGTTGAGAAAAACCAGGCAGAATCTTCGCTCATACAGCAGGGTAAAACTCAGCGCCTCCCGAGTTGGCTGGATACGCCCGCATCGCTCTTTCCGTTACTGGTCATCGTGTTACTGGTTCGGGCCTTTGGCTGGGAGCCTTTTCGCATTCCTTCTGGATCCATGATGCCAACTCTACTCACCGGCGACTGGGTGCTGGCAGATAAATATTCATACGGGCTGCGAAATCCATTCAACCAGAAAACGTTGCTTGCCACCGGACACCCTAAACGTGGTGATATTGCGATATTTACGTTTCCTCAGGACGAAACGCAGTTGTTCATTAAAAGAGTGATCGGTTTGCCCGGTGACAAAGTCATCTTCAATCCAGCCTCACAACAGCTCACTGTTTTCTCTTTTTGCCAGGACCATCAATCTTGTGCACCAGCGCTAGCCATTCATTACAGTGCGCTCAAAGCGGGCGAGTTCGTCGAGACTGCCGGAATGCATCCGGGCTTTTATGCCAGACCAATTGGCGAGGAAAAGCCTTCTGAACAGCGTCTACTGATGGGCACTGAAACGCTAGCGGGGGTGACGCATCGCATTTTGCAGAAGCCTGAATTGACTGTTTCATCATCGGCGTTTTTCCATCAACCAGGTCAGCAGACTGGAGAGTGGGTGGTGCCGGCGGATAGCTATTTTATGATGGGGGATAATCGTAACAACAGCTATGACAGCCGCTATTGGGGTTTTGTCCCTGAGCGTAATCTGGTAGGCAAAGCGGTGGCGATTGGATTTAGTATGGAAAAACAGGAAGGGCAGTGGCCGACAGGGCTGAGGCCAGGTCGCATCGGGCGGATCAATTAAGAGAAGATGCCAGTCCCTGGCAGAACAAATCCTAAAGCGCTTTACTCAGACTTTGTTGGAGGACGGCGACTTATCTTGCCTCCTTTCCGACCCGCTTCAACGGCGCGTTCAGGATCGTTTCTGAAGTTGCCTCCACTGGCTTTGCCTCCCGCTTTACCAGCTTCTCTTGCGCGTGCCGGATCGTTAGCAAAATTCCCTGCACCGCCTCTGTAGCTCTGTTGTTTCATAGGAAGACCTCATATCAATGTTCCGTGAGAGATAAGGACTAGCTAGTCACTCCATAATTTTAGTGCGCGATTGCGGCTTCGCCAGCACGGGATAATTAATATTTTGTAGTCTTTATCGCACAAAAAAAGAAATGTTGTCCGATTTAAAATAGCCACTAATCACGATTAAATGGTTTTTTAATTGTTTAAGTAATAAACATGAAAATATTAAATGTTGAAGCCAATTTATGGGCCGCACTTGGCTTAGAAAAGCTATTAATATCTGCAGGTTATCAATTCTTATCCTGCTCATCTTTAAGTGATGCAAAAAAAATATTAATCGATCAATCTATCGAAGTAATGATTATTGAGTTAAAAACCGAAGCGGATGATATTGAATCTTCCTATGCGTTTTTACGCCTGTTGCAGGCACTTTATCCTAGTATCCGCGTGTTGGTACTGACCGACATTAATGATGCTGCGCTGCTTAATTTTCTTGCCCATGAATTTCACTCGGTTTTATTTCTGACAAAAAAATCCTCATTAGCCAGCATTGTTCAAAACGTCAATACACTTGCTGAGAAGAGACCGCATACATCAACACGCAGCCGTGTTCCCTCGCTCTCGCTGCAAGAATTTCACATGCTGAAATGGCTTGCCCGATACAGCAGTCAGCAGGACATAGCCTTGCGTGTCAGACTGAATAACAAAACCATCAGTCACTATAAGCGATCGATTTACGCGAAACTGAATTGTGAGAATAATGTTCAGTTTCATCATCGGCTTACGCAATACGGGTTTAATCGAACCCATGTCGATTAATACCTACACTGACTGTATCCCTCGCTCATAACTCCCTGTTATGCCCGGTTAGTAAAGGGTGTCTTTTGCCTGAGGCTTGAGAATTCCGGCCCGCAGGAGGAAGATATTCCCCTTTGCCAGGGTCGGGAATAGCCATGCTGATCACCTCCGAAAACACGCGCACTTTTAATACGGATACCCGACTCGCCTGCACGCTGGCGGCTGTGGCGGGCGCGCTGAACACAGCTGCATTTGAAACCGTCGGTTTTTTCTCTGCCAACATGACGGGCAACGTCTCGTCACTTTCCGATCATCTGGCGAAAGCAAATCTGCATGTCGGATTGTTCTTCCTGCTCATCGTGCTGCTCTTTATAGCGGGTTCTTCTGTCTCGACCCTGATTATCAACTCCGGACGCAGGCGACAAATTCGCGGGATTTATGCCATCAACATCCTGCTGGAAGGCGTGGCATTATTCGCGCTGGGCGTCATTGAGAGTTGGTTCAGCTTTAGTGAATCGGGCGTATTGCTGGTGCTCAGTTTGAGTTTTTTGATGGGATTACAAAACGCCGTGGTGACCCGGATTTCCAACGCACGCGTGCGCACCACCCATGTCTCCGGTACCGCTACCGACATTGGCATTGAGTTGGCCATGTTGTTTGATGTGCTACGCCGTAAAGAATCCCCGAAAGATGCGCCGCTCTATATCGAGCGTTTAAAACTGCACTTCTTCACGGTGATGGCATTCCTGTTCGGCGGCGTGCTGGGTATTCTGCTGCTGAACGCGCTGAGCTATAAACTGTTAATTTTGATTGGTGTGATGCTATCTGCACTCGCTTTGTCAGCATTACAACGTGCCGGGCATGCGCTGCACTCCTGAACAATAATTGATGCGCTTCACACATTTCAGCGCGATTTTTGAAAACTGCTTGCTACTTTTTGGCAATGCTCAGCAAGATAACCGTCATTAAGGATTGTTACTGTTCGGCAGGCAAAACCTGAGGCGCGCCCTTTCTCGATAGCAGAGGGCGCGCCTCAGGTTTTTTTTTGCGCGAAATTCGAGGCGTTTTGCAGGAGAAAGGAAGATGCAATATCAGGAACTGGCAGATGACATTGTGGCTGGCGTGGGGGGAAAAGATAACATCATCAGCGTGATGCACTGCGCAACGCGCCTGCGCTTCAAGTTAAAAGAGAGCCAAAAAGCGCATACCGCCGAGTTGAAAAATAATCCTGGCGTGATCATGGTGGTGGAGAGCGGGGGACAGTATCAGGTGGTGATAGGCAACCAGGTTGCGGAGGTCTACCGCGCGTTAACGGCACGCTATGCCCTCGACCATGCCGATAACGTGGAGGACACTACGCCACAAAACCTGTTTGCCCGTTTTATCGATCTGGTTTCCGGCATTTTTACACCCTTTATTGGTGTGATGATTGCGACAGGCATCATCAAGGGACTGCTGGCGTTGGCACTGGTGCTCGGTGTGATGGACGCGAGCAGCGGCAGCTACAAAGTGCTGTTTGTTGCCAGTGATGGACTCTTTTACTTCTTGCCGATTCTGCTCGGCTACAGCGCCGGGAAAAAATTTGGCGGTAACCCCTTTGTCAGCATGGCGATTGCCGCAGCGCTGGTGCATCCGTTGATACTTGAAGCGATGCAACAGCAGCAGGCAGGAAAGCCACTGACCTTTGTCGGTATCCCGCTGGAAATACTCAATTACAGCTCCTCGGTGATCCCAATTATCTTTGCTGCGTGGGTCTCAAGCCTGATTGAGCGTTGGGTACATCCGCGTTCACCCGGTGCGGTGCGTAACTTCACTACGCCGCTGGTGTGCTTGCTAATCACCGTGCCGCTCACTTTTCTGGCGATTGGCCCGGCAGCCACCTGGCTCAGCCGCTTGCTGGCGGAAGGCTATCTGTGGATTTACAGCCTCAGCCCCATGGTTGCAGGAGCGGTGATGGGCGCGATCTGGCAAATCTGTGTGATATTCGGTCTGCACTGGGGTCTGGTGCCGATCATGCTCAATAATCTGGCCAACTTCGGTCACGACACCCTACTGCCATTACTGATGCCGGCGGTATTAGGACAGGCGGGCGCGACATTGGGGATCTTCCTGCGCACGCGTGATATCAAACTCAAAGCGATGGCGGGATCGGCATTCACTGCCAGCATTTTTGGTATCACTGAACCCGCAGTGTATGGCGTTACGCTGCCGCGTCGTCGTCCGTTTATCTTCGGCTGTATCGGTGGCGCGCTGGGTGCCGCCATTCTGGGCTTCTGGCACACCACCATTTACTCCTTTGGCTTCCCCAGTATTTTCACGTTTATTCAGGTCGTGCCCAGCACGGGTATTGATGCCAGCGTGCTGGCGTCCTTTGCCGGTGCAGCGGTCGCGCTAGTTTTCGCCTGTGCCATGACCTATGTGTTTGGTTTACGAGAGTCTGCGGCACAACCCGTTGTGGCTGAACCCGTCGCCGATCCCGCGCCTGCGACATTAACGCGCCGTGAAAGCGTGGTGAGCCCGATTGCGGGTGACGTATTGCCGCTGGAGAAAGTCAAAGATGAAACTTTCGCCAGCGGTTTACTCGGCAAGGGCGCGGCTATTCTGCCGCACGTGGGCCGCGTAGTATCGCCGGTCAATGGCGTAGTTTCCTCCATGTTCCGCACCGGACATGCGATTGGCCTGACGTCAGATCAAGGCGCGGAAGTACTGATCCATGTTGGACTCGATACCGTCAAACTCGACGGGCAATATTTCTGTCCTCAGGTACAAAACGATCAGCCAGTGAAAGTGGGCGATGTGCTATTGGAGTTTGATATTGAGGCGATCAAACACGCTGGATTCGACCTCACCACACCGGTGCTGGTGAGCAACAGCGATGAATTTATTGATGTATTAACCCTGAACAACAGCGCAGTGAGTGAAGGCTCGCCGCTGCTGGCCGTGCTGAAATAACCAAGGAGCAAGTAAATGACTACACGTTTCCCGGATGCATTTTTATGGGGTGGCGCCGTTGCCGCCAATCAGGTGGAAGGTGCCTGGCAGGAGGGCGGTAAAGGGCTATCGACCTCGGATCTGCAACCCAAAGGTATTTTTGGCGCGCGCGTTGAACGCAGCGGCAATGATTTTGGCATCAAAGACACGGCGATTGATTTCTATCATCGCTTCCCGGAAGACATCAAGCTGTTCGCAGAGATGGGCTTTACCGTTCTGCGTACCTCGATTGCCTGGACGCGTATTTTCCCGCAGGGCGATGAAGCTCAGCCAAACGAGGAGGGATTGGCCTTTTACGATCGTTTGTTTGATGAGATGGCAAAGTACAACATCACTCCGCTAGTGACGTTGTCACATTACGAAATGCCTTTTGGCTTGATCAAAAAATATGGCGGCTGGGGCAATCGCATCACCATTGATTGTTTTGAACGCTATGCGCGCGCGGTATTCACTCGCTTCCAGCATAAAGTGAAGCTGTGGCTGACGTTCAATGAAATCAACATGTCATTGCATGCGCCCTTTACTGGCGTTGGATTACCGGAAGAGAGCGATCAACAGGCGATTTATCAGGCGATTCATCATCAGCTGGTGGCGAGCGGCCGCGCCGTACAAGCCTGCCATGAGATTGTTAAGGACGGTAAGATCGGCAATATGCTGCTGGGAGCGTTGCTCTATCCGCTCAGCTGCCGTCCGGCCGATGTGTTGGAAACGCTGCAGCAGAATCGCGAGTGGTTATTCTTTGGTGATGTACAGGTGCGCGGTGCCTATCCGGCTTACATGAAACGCTTCTTCGCCGATCGCGGAATCACCGTCAGCATCACGGATGAGGACAAACGCGACCTGCGCAACACTGTGGATTACATCTCCTTCAGTTATTACATGACCGGTTGCGTCACCACCAATGAAGAAGAGAACCAGAAAGCGCAGGGCAATATCTTGTCGATGGTGCCGAATCCGCATCTCGCCAGCTCAGAGTGGGGATGGCAGATAGATCCGGAAGGTCTGCGTATTCTGCTTAACATCTTGTACGACCGTTATCAGAAGCCGCTATTTATTGTGGAAAATGGCCTGGGTGCCAAGGATGTGGTTGAGGCCGATGGCAGCATCAATGACGATTACCGCATCCAGTATCTCAATGATCACTTAGTGCAGGTGCGGGAAGCGATTGAGGATGGTGTGGAAGTGATGGGCTACACCTGCTGGGGACCGATTGACCTGGTCAGCGCCTCTAAAGCCGAGTTCTCGAAGCGTTACGGTTTCATCCACGTTGATCGTGATGATGCGGGCAACGGCACGCTGGAACGCTCGCGTAAAAAGAGCTTCTTCTGGTATCAGGATGTGATCCGTAGCCACGGCGCGGCATTGAAATAAACCCGCTAACGGGCGTGCTGTCGCCCGTTTTTACGCCTCGTCGGCATCTTCCTGCAACGCTAATGTCTCTTTGCGAACTCGCTCAATATGGATGGTGAGAAACATGCGCTCTTCCGCCGAGAGGGCATAGAGATATTTTTGCTGGATGTGGCTGTCGATCTTCACCGCGCATTGATAAGCAATCGGATATTTGTCACGCACCACATCATGCAATGATTCATCTTCGCTGCACACACCGCGTTTTCCCAGCATGCGCTGGGCAAAAAACTTCAAGTGGTTAACGAAGCGGTTATAGCTCAGGCTGTCGGTGCGGTAATCCAGCTGCAACCGATACTTCACGATATGCAAAATCTCCTGCATAAATTGCGTCACGTGAGAGACATCGGCAAAGTTGCTGCCCAGTTGCGCGTTGACTAAGTGCAGGGCGATAAAGCCTGCTTCATCGTCAGGCAACGCCACCCCGAGGCGTTTGTTGATCAGGGCCAGTGCTTCCATGCCAATCGCGAACTCTTTGGGGTAGAGCGTTTTGATCTCCCACTTCAATACATTACGAATCGGAATGCCTTGCTGATGGCGTTCAATCGCGAAATGGCAGTGATCGCACAGCGCAATCGAGAGGCTCTCATGCAGCGGCTGACCCAACTGTTGCCGTGCGCTGGCGATGATTAACTCGCTGGTAGTGATGACGTCCAGCGGGATATCAGAAAGCAACTCGCTCAGCCTCCCTGTCAGGGTGTCACTCTGCAGTGCGAAGACTTTTTCAATCTGCTGCGCATCCAGCGCATCGCCCACACGCTTATGAAAAGCCAGCCCGCGACCCATCACGACCTGTTCTTTGCCGTTCTCGCCCAGTACGACCACGACGTTGTTATTGAGGATCTTCGCGATTTTCATTTTTATCAGCCCTGAAAAAGAAAAAACCTGACCCACCGGGAGGGCGGCGTGTCAGGTTTTGCCTGCGTTTGCGCGCAGTAACAATCTGGCGAGATCATAAGCCGCTCTGTGATTCCGACAAGCATACTGACCGTTAAATGTGAGACACGTCATGTTTTATTGCGTAGTGAAGCGATGGAGGAAAAACAGGGCAATGGCCCCTGAAGCCGCGTCTGCACTGATGTTATGCAACCTCTTAAAAATTGATCAAAAAGAGGAGAATTTGAAATAACAATATTCAATCAATAAATCAGGTCAAGGGCATCTTGTCAGTTCCCTAATAATGACTTTTATTGTCAAAATATCATTCTGTTACTCGCTCGCTAAGTAGATAAGTAGGTGCTAATGTGTTTGGTGTCCCCATCTTTTGCGGAGTGATTCCATGCGCGACAGTAACACCGAACCTTCTGAACCGGCAGCACCGCCACTTAACCCATCGCTGATGGAACATCTGATCAACGCACGCAAGATTTTCATTACCGGCACCGTGGATGAAAAAATGGCCAAAGAGGTGGTTCAGCATCTGCACATCCTCGCCGCCATCAGCAATCGACCGATCACGATCTTTATCAACTCTCCCGGCGGTCATGCTGAATCGGGCGATATGATTTTTGATGCCATACGCTTTATCACTCCCGAAGTGATCATGATTGGTTCTGGTTGTGTGGCCAGCGCAGGTGCGTTGATTTATGTCGCCGCCAACAAAGCAAATCGCTATGCGTTACCCAACACCCGTTTCCTTCTGCATCAGCCTTCCGGCGGCATGCAAGGCCCCGCCAGCAATATGCAGATTTACAGTAATGAAATCGTGCGCATGAAAAATCGCCTCAATCATATTTTCGCGGATGCCACCGGGCAGGCGATTGAGAGGATTGAACAGGATACTCAGCGCGATTTCTGGTTGAGTGCGGAGCAGGCGGTAGAATACGGTTTGGTGTCGAAAGTGATCGTCACCGAGCAAGAGATCGCCGCGCATTATCTTGCCGCTTAAATAAGTCAGTGCTAATGTCATCAACATGATTGAAAATGCGATATTCAAAGCACTGGCGGATCCGACCCGCCGTGCCATATTTGAAAAGCTGTCGGTGGGGCGCATGAATGCCACGGCGTTGCGCGACGGGATGGAGATCAGCCAATCGGCGATGTCTCAACATCTCGCGGTGTTACGGGGTGCGGGGCTGGTGCGTGAAGAGCGGCAAGGGCGCTTTGTGAACTATGAAGTTGACCCGGTGGGCATGACGTTTCTGGTCAACTGGCTAGCCAAATATCGCGCGTTTTGGCCGACACGCATTGATGCCCTGAAAAGTTTGCTGAAGGATATGGACCAATGAGTGAAGCCGAAAAATCCAACGAACTGGTACAAGAGTATCAACTGGATGCGACGCCGGAGAAAGTGTGGCGCGCTATCAGTATTGCGGAGTACCGGGAAGCCTGGCTACCCAACGCTGTATTAGCAGAGGCTGAACCTGTTGACTGCGAACCTGGAAAATCGATCCGTTACCGGTTACGTGATGACGCACCACCTTACCTGAAGAGTGACGTGACGTTTCTAATCGCGCCCGATGACGCGGGTGGCACCCGATTGACTATCGTCCATCGCCTTGCTGATCTGCACTTGCAGGCCGCAAATGATGAAAATGGTCGATTGATGCTGGCGGCATAGCCTCGGGCTAATTTTTTTAGCGCGCCTTATTCCCAAACGTACATTTCTGGCGGCCCGAAGGCCGCCAGCTTTACACGGGTTGATCAGCCTTATTCGCATCACGAGATCCTGCCGCGCCCGCACAAACTAACGCCAGCAGCACCATCACCAGCACCGGCAACATCGCCATGCGCAGACCCGCGTGTTCACCAATAAACCCCAGTCCTGGCGGTCCCACCAGAAAGGCCAGATAACCAAGCGTTGCGGCGATGGTCACGCGAATCGCGCTGTTTTTGCCATCGCCCGCAGCGGAGACGGTCAGTGGGAAGCCAAGCGAAGCGCCAATTCCCCAGAACAACACCGCCGCTGCCGCCAGCCATTGGTTGTTGGAGAAAATCACCATCGCCAGACCCAGGGCGGCTGAGAATGCGCTGGCGCGTAATACCAGTACACGGCCCAGGCGATCCACCACATATCCGCCGAGGAAACGACCCACCGTCATGCCCGCAGTGAAACCCGCGTACACCAGCGTGCTTTGCGTGTGATTGAGATTATGACCATCGATCATCAGTAACGGCAGCCAGTCATTGGCAGAACCTTCTGCCAGCGCCATCGCCAAAATCACCACCCCAAGGATCAGCAGTTGGCGATCGCGCAGCTCTCGTCCGACCTGAGCGAGGAAACCGCCGCTGTGCGCCTGTTCATGTCGTTCGCTGTCGCTGGTGGCGGGTAAATGACGCAGGGCTGCGGAGACAATCAGCAGGTTCGCCAGCACCACGAAGGCAAAGTGCCAGGTGATGCTGACATCAACTGCCGTCATGGCAAGTCCTGACAGCGCGCCAATCAGCGTGCCAAAGCTAAAGAAGCCGTGAATGGTGGTCATGATCGATTTGCCAATCAGACGCTCAAACGCTGCGCCTTCAACGTTTATCACGACATCGATTAACGCTGTCCCTCCGCCCAGTAACACCAGGCTGGCGAAGACACCGTACGCGCTGTGCAGTAGAAGGGCAGCTAACATGACTGCGACGCCACTCAACAGCAGCACAAAGCCATAACGCATGACACGGCTAGTGCCAAAGTAGGTGATGAGTTTTCCTGCCAGCAGAACGCACAGCATTGAGCCACAGGAAAAGCCGAACAGGATCATGCCCATCATTTCCGTGGAAGCATGCAGAATATCGCGCATGTAAGGCGTACGACTCACCCACGAAGCCCAGGTGAAACCGGGTAAAAACATCAGGCCGTAGATCGCCCATTTACCGCGTAGCTGTTGCTGTAAATCCATATTCATCCCCATCCATAAATTAGCGGAAAGGGTAACAGAAAGGCTCCCCGCGTGCGCGACGCGGGGAGAAGCAGTGATTAAAAACTCTGCCAGTCGGCGTCATTAACCACCGCTAAACGCTGTGGCTTGGGGTGCGATGGCGTACGGATGATGGTTTGTGGAACGTCAATGACATCGCTGACATGGAATTTACCGACCAACTGATTCAGGTTACCCGCCTGCTCTTGCAGCGATTGCGAAGCGGCCGCGGCTTGTTCCACTAAGGCGGCGTTCTGCTGGGTAACATCATCCATCTGATTAACCGCTTGTTGAACCTGAACGATGCCCTGGCTCTGCTCCACGGCAGCCGCAGCGATCTCACTCACCAGTTGATTCACCTGGTGAATGGCATCATTCATCACGTCCATATTGCGGCCCACATCACTGGCTTGCGTGGCACCCGATTCGGTTAAACGATGAGATTCCTCAATCAGCACTTTGATCTCGCGCGCTGCGTTGCTTGAGCGCTGAGACAGGCTGCGCACTTCACCGGCAACCACCGCAAAGCCTTTACCGTGTTCACCGGCGCGCGCTGCTTCAACCGCCGCGTTCAAGGCCAGAATGTTGGTCTGGAAGGCGATACCTTCAATGATCGAGACAATCTCAGTCACTTTGCGCGAGCTGCCACGAATCTCGTCCATGGTCGACAGCATGGTGGTGAGCGAGGTTCCATTTTTCTCTGACAGCGCGCGGGCATTGGCTGCCAGCTGGCTCGCCTGCCGGGTGTTGTCCGCCGTTTGGCGCACCGTCTCACTGAGTTCCGTCATGCTGGCAGCCGTTTGCTCCAGCGATGCCGCTTGCTGTTCGGTGCGTGAAGAGAGATCTTCATTGCCCGCTGAAATCTGCACTGAAGCGCTGCTCACGGACTGAGACGCTTTACGCACTGAAGAGAGGGCTTCAGAGACGCGCTGCATCAAAATATTGAAGGAGTGTGCCATATTGCCCACTTCATCTCGCCGGCTTTCATCGGCGCTTAAAGTCAGATCGAGGTTCTCGCTGGCCGCCAGCATGACCTTGCCAACTGCGCCCAAACTGCGGCGAATACGCATCACGGTAAACAGCGAGAACAGACCGAAGATCACCACTGTCGCCGCAACACCTGCAACGGTGGCCCAAAAGACAAAATGGAAGGTGCTTTGATTGGTGGCGCGCAATGCGTCGCCCGCAGTAATGTTGAGTGCCTGTTGAGTTTGATAATCAGCGATCATCTGACGAATGGCGGCACCCACACCACTATCTCCTTCCAGCAAACTCAAGCTCACTTCATTCTGGTGAGCACGTGACGCTGTAAGAAATGCAGGTAACTGCGATGCAACGCGCTGGATGTTATCAAAAGCGATGTTAGTCAGGCGTTTGTCTTCCTCATTCGAAATATCGTTTGCCATGTAGTAATCGGTCAGCGCTTTCAGTCCATTGATTTGCTCATCGATCTGTTTTTCTACGGCAGGCATGTTGCTGTCGTGAATCTGGCTCTGGTGTTTGTACAGCGTAATGGCCAGCTGGTTACTTTGATCGATCAGTTTGCCGATGTCCTTAATCGAAGGAATGGCGTTAGTTTGCACAAATTCAAAACGGTCCTGAAATCCTGACAGTAGCGAGAGCGCAAGAATCGCCTGCAGGATGATGGCGCCAAACAACATGGAAAGGGTCAGCAAGAGACGCTGGGAGATGGTCATCTAATTATCCTTAATCTAAAAGCACCCCTGGTTCAGGAAAATCAGGGAATAGGGCAGATTAATAACCATCGGCAGAATGCGAGATTTAGTTAATTATTTTTTATTGCACGGTGATGGAGATCAAATCATACGTAGCGAAGGCGCAACATTTTTAGCCATTCTCACGATTTTAAATAGATCCAGTGAAATATGTTGTGCGACAGATTCAGAAATCCTAACAAGCCGATATTGTCGCGAGGTCGTAATCGTTATTATAATAATCATTACGGGTAAAGGTTAAGGGCTAAGGAATGGCGATTTATGTACATAAACGTTTTGATCGGAATTTCAAAAAGGCCAGTCTTCATGATGCTGACCTTTGCCATGCTGCTGCGGAAGTCAAAAGGGGCGAGTTTGAAGCTGACCTGGGGGGAGGCGTGATTAAAAAGCGTATAGCACTGAGTAAGGGGAAAAGTGGTGGTGCCCGGTCGGTGATTTTCTTCAAAAGAGGAAACACACTATTTTTTTATGACGGCTGGACTAAAGGCGAGTTGCATAAGAAAAATGCCAAAGAGATCGAGGATGACGTGTTGGCAACGTATAAAATCCTTGCGAAAGGCTACTTACAAGCGAGTGCGGCAGACCTGCTACAGCTTAAAAATCGTGGGACATTCAGAGAGGTAAACTGCGATGAAAACTACACCAGCAACATTGGATGAGATGATTGAAGATGCGGAAGAGTTGCGAGGATTAGGCCTACTTTCTGATGAAGATGTCTCTCAGATTGCCACGCGAATCTCTGCAAGTGAGTATCGCAAGCGTGTTGCAGCTGTACATGATATGACCGGTCTGGAAATTAAACTCATGCGTAAACAGTATGGCCTGAGTCAGGCATTACTGGCTTATACCTTAGGTATGACAGTGGATAGCGTTTCAAAGTGGGAGCGAGGAGAAATCAAGCCGAGTGGCCCGGCACTGCGTATCTTAAATACACTGGCTGCTAAAGGCCCTGATGCATTTGTTGTTTAAAGGGGAAACTGGACTCCAGTTTCCCCTTTAAAATTATGGCCTTCTAAACAGCGCCATGCTGCGGCCTTCCAGTTCGAAATCCTTCTCTTTGGTAATCACCAGCCCTTTTTTAGCCGTATCGGAGGTGGTGAGTTCCAGTACCCAACCGCCTTCGCCAAATTGTGGGATGCGGAAGGGCACGTTGCCTTCAAACGGATTGAACAACATCAACACATCGTGCCAGATGCCTTCTTCGGTTTGCAGGTCCGGACGGCCAATGTAGACGCCAAGCGTGCTGCCCTCATCCCATTGGTCTGCCTGCTGGAAGCCGCCGCCAGCGTTAAACCATTTTATGTCCATACCGTCGCGCCAGTTTTCACGGCGCAGCAACGGCTGTTTCGCCCTTAACGCCAGCAAATGGCGAGTGAATTCGCGTAAGGCATCCGCGGACTCCGGCAAGTTTTCCCAATGCAGCCAGGAGATTTCACTGTCCTGACAATATCCGTTGTTGTTGCCCATTTGGCTGCGGCCAAACTCGTCGCCCGCCAGCAGCATCGGCGTGCCGTGTGAGAACAGCAGCGTCGCGAGGAAGTTACGCTTTTGCCGCTCACGCACCGCGTTGATGCCTTCGTCATCGGTCGGGCCTTCCGCGCCGTAATTGTACGAACGATTATCGTTATGACCGTCATTGTTATCTTCACCGTTCGCGTCGTTATGTTTCTCGTTGTAAGACACCAAATCGTTGAGCGTGAAGCCATCGTGTGCGGTAAGGAAGTTGATGCTGGCCCAGGGACGACGGCCGCGTTGATCGTAGAGATCGCCTGAACCGAGCAGGCGCGCGGCAAAGTCGGTTGAGACGTTGTCGCCTTTCCAGTATTCACGCACCGTGTCGCGATATTTATCATTCCATTCTGCCCAGCCTGGTGGGAAGCCCCCAACCTGATAGCCGCCGGGGCCAATATCCCAGGGTTCGCCAATCAGTTTCAATTTCGACAGTACCGGGTCCTGCGTCATGGCATCAAAAAAGCCGCCACGCTGATCGAAACCTTCCGGTTCGCGCCCGAGAATGGTGCCCAAATCAAAGCGAAAACCGTCGATATGCATCGATTCCGCCCAGTAGCGCAGAGAATCCATCACCATCTGCAACACGCGTGGATGGGAGGTGTTCACGGTGTTGCCAGTACCGGTATCGTTGATGTAGTAGCGATGCTGATCCGGCAAGGTGCGGTAATAGGAGAAGTTATCGATGCCTTTAAACGACAGCGTCGGTCCTAATTCGTTACCTTCCGCCGTGTGGTTGTAAACCACGTCGAGGATCACTTCGATACCGGCGTCGTGGAAGGCGCGGACCATGTCACGAAAGCCCTGAATGCCACGCGGGCCAAAGTAGCGCGAGGCCGGGGCAAAAAACGCCAGTGAGTTATAGCCCCAGAAGTTTTTCAGCCCTTTATCAAGCAAATGCTGATCGTCCGGGAACCAGTGCACCGGTAGCAACTCAACCGACGTGACACCGAGGCTTTTAATGTACTCGACGGTGGCTTTGTTGCTCATGCCATCGTAAGTGCCGCGCATTTCAGGGGGCACTGCCGGGTTCAACTGGCTGAAGCCCTTAACGTGTGTCTCATAGATAACGGTCTGTGACCACGGGATAACGGGACGCTTACGGTCCTGCCAGTCAAATTCGTTGGGATCGATCACCCGGCATTTTGGCGTAAAGGGCGCGCTGTCACGTTCATCGAAAGTCAGGTCTTTATCTTCATGCAGCAGGTCGTAGGCAAAATGCGCATCGTTCCACTGGATATCGCCGCGCAGCTCACGAGCATAGGGGTCGAGCAGCAGTTTGTTGGCGTTGAATCGATGGCCGTTTTCTGGTTCAAACGGGCCATGCACCCGGTAGCCGTAAAGTGCACCGGGCTGCAGACCTGGAATGTAGCCATGCCAGACTTCATGGGTATTTTCCGGCAGATCAAAACGCGCGATTTCGTGCTGACCGCTCTCGTCGTACAGACACAATTCCACACGCTCGGCGAACGCTGAAAACAGGGCAAAATTGACGCCCTCGCCATCATAATTTGCGCCAAGCGTTTGACCCGAACCCGCGATAATTTCTAAAGGCTTTGCGTTAGACATTCATTCCTCTCCATCCCATGAACAGAAATACAGGCTTGTTATTAACTGGCAATCAGCACCAGTGGCGCGTAAGGCGGTAAGTTATCCAATGAAAGTTGCTCGTTAAGCGCTAAGGTTGCACCACTTAACAGATTGCGATAGTGCCGGTGGGCCAGCGACTCAGGTAAGGGAATGGACGTTTCAGCCCAGGAAGTGCCCTCCAGCATTAAACGAGGCGCCACAACGATGAGGCTGTTTTCACTGTCCTGTCGCGCATAGGCAATCAGGTGCTCTGGATGCGCGCCTGTGGCGTACAATGGTTGATAATCGCCGAAACGGAATAGCTGCGGCTTATCCAGGCGCAGGTGTAATAAGCATGCGATGACCTGCTGTTTGAGTTTGCCGCTGCGCCAGTCAGAGGGCTGAGTGAAATCAGGACGGCTGCGATCAACTAGTTGCGCCTCCAGCACGGCGTAATCGGGCTCACGGCGGTTATCGGGATCGACGAGGCTGAAATCCAGCGCTTCGCTGCCCTGATAAATATCCGGGACGCCTGGTGCGGTGAGCTTAATCACGGTCTGTGACAGGCTATTAACCAGGCCGGCATCAACGAAAGGTTGAATGGCTGTGACGAAGTCCGTCAGGAAAGCTGAATTTTCTGCAGATAGCAGATGTTTTGCATATTCCAGCACCGCCTGTTCGTAAGTTTCATCGCCATCCGCCCAGTCAGTGCGCAGCTTGGCTTCACGCAGCGCTTTCTCCACAAACGGTAAAAAACGTGCCTCAAGGGTACGCAACCCGTCGTGGTCATCTGGTCGTAAGGTCGTGGGCCACGCACCGGCCAGCGCCTGATACAGCATCCATTCTACCGCCGGTTCGGGGGCCGGGCCTTCGTTCAGGGTGAGCACTTTGGATTGATTCAGCTCCCGCCAGCGCGTGACGTTCTCTGCCCAGCGTGCGGGCGCTTCACTCAACGTATATAGCCGGGCACGGGCATCTTCCCCGCGTTTGGTATCGTGGGTTGATGTCGTTGAGAGGGCGTCGGGTTGTTTGTGCAGCCGGGTTTGCATCTGCTGGTGGAAGTGTTCCACAGAGAAGGGGTGCGGCAGCGGTTCCGCGCCGACTTCGTTGATGGCAAGGATGGCGTGATTTCGGAAGAACAGGGTGTCTTCCACCGATTTCGCCATCAACGGGCCGGTGAGTTGCTGGAAACGGGTACGAAATTCAGCGGCATCCGGTTCACTTTGTTCCGAGACCGCACCGAGTAATATGGCCTGCAGGAAGCTGAGTGCAGCGGGAAACGCACTGAACTTCACCGCTTCCAGTACCTGTTGCAGCAGCGCTTCACCCGCCAAAGGCATGCCCGCCGGGCGACCATAGGTGCGGTAAACCGGGAAGGCGATCAGCATCTCGCGCAGGGCGACATGCAACTCAGCTTCGCCAAAATTTCGCTGTTCTAAATGTGCCACCCCGGTCAATATCGCCAGCAGGCGTGAAAATTCACCAGCGAAGTTACGATCAACCATCAATTCACGGGCGGCGCGCAGACCAGCACTGACATCATTCCGCTCTTCGGTGACGGCTTCATAGGCCAGATGCAACGCATCAATCTGGGTATCGTCGATCAACGCATGTGAAAGCGCAGCGATAAACTCATAGCCAGTGGTGCCGGAAATGGGCCATTCAACCGGAATCTGCTCTTCTTCTGCCAGAATCTTCTCTACCGTGATGTAGCAATCCGCACCTGCGGCTTGACGCAAGCGCTGAAGATAACCCTGCGGATCGGCCAGACCATCAACGTGATCGACACGCAAACCACTCACAGCACCGCTGTGAACCAGTTCCAGAATCAGTGCGTGTGAGGCGTTGAACACGGCTTCATCCTCGACCCGCACGCCGACTAGCCCAGTGATTTCAAAGAAGCGTCGGTAAGAGAGATCTTTTCGTGCGTCACGCCAGTTGATCAGCTGCCAGGGCTGCTGCTGATGCAATTCGGCAATCGCTGCGCGATCGTTGATGGCCAGCACCTCATCGGCGCGTCCTTGCCAACTGGCAGGCGTCAGCGGATAGAAGCTGTCGTAGTAAGCCAGCGCCGGATGGCCAGTTTGCGGATGGGGCTTAATGCTCAATTCGTCGTTTTGCAGCACGCGTTCAAAATCATCGCCGAGGAACGGCAATGTGAGGGGACGCGACCAGTCGATATCGAAATAGCGTGCATACTGACTGTTTTCTCCATACTCAATCACATCACGCCACCAGGCATTTTCCAGTGACGCCGCCATATGGTTTGGCACGATATCCAGAATTAAGCCGAGGCCGGCCTGCTGTAATGCCGCCGACAGTCGGTTAAAACCGTCACGTCCGCCCAGCGCAGGATCGATTTCATTGGCATCAGTGACATCGTAGCCGTGCGTGGAATCGGTGGTGGCAGTGAAGATAGGTGAGGCGTAAAGATGGCTGATACCGAGCCGCTGCAAATAAGGTAACAAGGTGATGGCGCGGTCAAAAGTCATGCCGTTGCGGAACTGAATACGGTAGGTTGCTGAAGGAATTGTCATGCTTTTTCTCCCTGTGCCAGACGCACCACAATGGCATGTTGCGGCAACACATCATTCTCCTGCGGCCAGGCAAAGAGGGTTTTGCCTGCCATAGTGGGTAAGGGCTGCGCCTGCTTGCTGATATTCAGTGCCAGCGAGAGTTCACCCTGCGGGAACTGCCAGCTCACCGCGATAAAACCTTTGGCCGTTTTCAGCACTTTGCCACTGTGACCGCCCGCCGTGGCGAGCAGCGGCACAATGTGGCGCTGACGCAAGGCCAACAATTGCTGAGTGAACGCCAGCCAGGCTTTGCCTTTCTCACTTTCCAGCTTGCTCCAGTCGAGTTTCGAGCGGGTGAAAGTTTCTGCCGCGTTGGGATCGGGCACGCTGTCGTCATGCCCTGCATGGCCGGTAAACTCTCGGGCGCGTCCATCACGTACCGCTTTAGCCAAATCACCATGAAAATCGGTGAAGAACAGGAACGGGTTGGTTTCGCCATACTCCTCGCCCATAAACAGCAGCGGGATATGCGGTGACAGTAACAGCGTGGCCAGCAGCACTTTGGTGCGATCGGCGCCTGCCAGCGTAATCAAGCGGTCACCTTGCGCACGGTTGCCGACCTGATCGTGATTCTGGATGAAATCAACAAAGGCAACCGGAGGCTGTGCCGCACTGGGCACGCCGCGCCGTTGACCGCTCTGCGGCGAGATTTCCCCCTGATAGGCAAAACCTTCCGTCAGAATGCGTGCAATCAGCTTTTCAGGTATGTCAGCGAAATCCTGGTAGTAGGCATGGGTTTCACCGGTGGCAAACACATGAATGGCATTGTGGAAATCGTCATTCCATTCGCCGGTAAACAGCGGCGCATGGCCCTGTTTGTCACGCGGGTGCAGGAAGGTGACATTGCGTGAATCTTCCGTGGTGAGGTGGATAGGGCGGTCCGTTATCTCACGACGAATACGTTCAGCAATCTCAATCAACGCATGTTTGCTGGAGGTATCTTCGATTTGATCGATGGCATCAAAGCGCAGGCCATCGAGGTGATATTCCTGCAACCAGTAGAGTGGCGCTTCCACGATGTAACGACGTGCGGCATCAACATCATATGCGATGCCCGCGCCCCAGGGTGTCATGCGCTCTTTGTGGAAGAAATCAGGGGCCAGCAGCGGCAGATAGTTACCTTCCGGACCAAAGTGATTGAGCACAATATCGAGCACCACCGACAGGCCGTGTCCATGTGCAGCATCCACGAAGGCTTTGAAATCATCCGGCGAGCCGTAAGCGGAGTGCGGTGCGTACAGCAATACGCCGTCATAGCCCCAACCGCGATTGCCCCCAAACTGCGACACCGGCAACACCTCAATCATGGTAATGCCGAGTGCCTGCAAATAGGGCAAGCGGGTAATGGCGGCCTCGAAAGTGCCTTCGGGTGTGAAAGTCCCGATATGCAGTTCGTACACCACGGTTTCTTGCCAGGCGTGTCCGCGCCAATCCGTGTGCTGCCATGCATAATGACGAGGATCGACGACCACGGAAGGGCCATTGACCCCGGATTGTTGCGCGCGAGCGGCGGGATCGGGCACCACCGTGCCATCCGGCAGTACAAAGTTGTAAGTCGCACCAGGTTGTATGCCGCCCAGTTGCCGTTGATACCAGCCATCGTCCGAGGCTGACATAAGATGATCGCCATCGGCGAGACGCAAGGTAATCTGTTGCTGACCCGGTGCCCACAAGCGGAATAGCACGCTGCCATCCGCCTGAATCTCAGCTCCCCAGGATTTCTTAAATGATCTGAATTCCATTCAATTGCCTCGTTTAACCCTCGCAAGGGCAATGGACGACATCAAGCGGTACACGTTCCGTTTAAAGATGCTGACTGAGTACGATATACAGTGGGACGACAAGAAAGACTGAGAACAGATCATAGTCGATATTTTGCGCTTTTCTGGCGCGAACAGATGGGTTTAGGAAATTATCGACGCCTTACGCTTCGCTAATCAGGGAGGTGAATAGAAGAAAGGCGACCTGATGGTCGCCCCGAAGATTATGCTGGTTTGTGTTGCTGGACCTTGCGGCCGCGTTGCTTACGTAATTTATCAATCAGCTTATGCGCCTCCGCTTTGGTGGCGACTGCAGGTGAAGAGCCTTTCAGCGGTTTACGCGCGGTTTCACTCAACGTTAGCACCGTAATCAAACCGACAATTCCGGCGCCCATCATGTAATAAGCGGGCATCATCGCATTGTGCGTGGTGTCCACCAGCCATGCAGTGATTAACGGCGTAGTGCCGCCGAACAGTGACACGGAGAGGTTAAAGCCTATCGCTAATGCGCTGTAGCGAATATCGGTGACAAACAGGGCCGGTAATGTGGCGGGCATGGTGCCGCTAAAGCAGGTATGCAATAAACCTAATACCGCCAGACCGGCAAATACCAACATCATATTGCCAGAACCAATCAGCATATAGCTGGGAATAGCCAGCAATATTAAGCCCAGAGCCCCTAAGCCAATGACCGGCTTACGGCCCATACGGTCGGTTAAATGTCCCCACATCAACGTCAATGGCATCATAATAAACATAATGACCATGACTAACATGAGCCCGGATAATTCACTCATGCCCAATACGCCGGTTAAATAGCTGGGCATATAAGCAGTCAACATATAATTGGATACGTTAAATAACAGCACCAGGCCAATACATTTCAACAGCGGTTTACTCTGTACACGCAGCATCTGCAGCAAGGTCAGTTGAGGCTTATTGTGCTCAAGCTCTTCGCGCTTGTCCATGTGCTCTTTAAATGCCGGCGTCTCTTCCAGTTTCAGGCGAATATAGAGACCAAATAATCCCAGAGGTGCGGCCAGGAAAAAGGGAATACGCCAGCCCCAATCCATCATGGCTTGATGCGGTAATAGTGCGATCATGCCGGTGACCAGACTGGCACCGAGCAGATAACCCGCCAGTGTGCCGAATTCCAGGAAGCTACCCATAAAGCCACGGCGCTTATCGGTGGAGTATTCCGCGATAAAGGTCGCTGCGCCACCGTATTCGCCGCCGGTGGAGAAACCCTGCACCAGACGTGCCACCAGCAACAGGATCGGGGCGGCAATGCCAATACTGGCATAACTGGGAATCAGGCCGATGCAGAAGGTGCCAATCAACATCATGATCATGGTGAAGGCGAGCACTTTCTGCCGCCCAAAGCGATCACCTAACGGCCCAAATACCATTCCCCCGATTGGGCGAACTAAAAACGCAGCGGCAAAGGTGCCGAAGGAGGCGATTAACTGCGCAGTGTTACTGGCACCAGGAAAAAAGACCTGGCCGATAATCACGGCGAGATAGCTATATACGCCAAAATCAAACCATTCCATGGTGTTGCCTAACGCAGCAGCACTCACAGCGCGTTTTAATAATTTGTTATCGATGACCGTAATATCATCAACGGTTAAGTCAGATTGTTTAGAAATCGTTCCGGTGCTCATAAATCTCCATGAGTAAAATTAGAGCGATCTTATAGCTTTCGCAGCCAAAAAATTCACCTATGGAAATGAAAGCTATAAGAGGCTGAAAGGCGGATACCTTAGGTAATCTCTTTAAGATGTGCAAGTTTGTGACATATATCCTTGCATTAAAGCGTAGCGATGAAGGTATATTTTGTCAAAGTGCTTGAGGGGTGAAATAATAGATTGTGTCGTGATGAGGGAGACCGGTTTTATTCTGCATCATATTATGCGGTGACAGTTTGTCAGAGAGTTAATTATGCTGGGAGAATGTGCGCCACAAGGGTTTCAGCGGCGCAAAGCAGGCGAGGGAGAATCATTTGAACAGCGCACTGACGATAGAGCTAAATACCGAACCCGTCACGAAAGCATGATGCGTTACATTATCTTGATTTTGTATATCCGCTAACCGTTTTAACGCCGCTTCCGGAGTTGCCGCTTCAACTTCTTCATCTAACTTTTTATAGCTTTGTGAAATGAGCAAGACGGCGCTCTCGACATCTGTTCTTTCAAAAGTGGCAATGACCTGATCTTTTTTATAGAAAATGTAATCTGGCATGGTCAAATTCCCGTGTAAACATGCAAGTGCAGCGCTTGATACCTGATGCCCACTACTTTAGCAAACCCTGGCTGATTGAGCTAAGGAGGTGAATGCAATTGCGGTTGCGATCAATAATTCTCTGTCCGTTTCCAGCGAGCAAGGATGGGCTCGATAACGTTTACTGCTGATGAACCCATGTTATTAGCAGGAGGCAGTATGCATTACATTATTAGCGGATTGAATAGCAGCGATTTTGCACATTTATACGGAAAGGATGATGAGTACCTGGCACAGTACAACGCACGCCGAGTGTTAGCCAGCCAAGCCTCGGCTTTGCCAGACCGCATTGGCTTGAAGGATGTTCCACCAGGAGCTTATGCAATCTTGCTTAATCACACCTATCAACCCGCGAAATCACCATACCAGGGGAAACACGCAATTTTCATTCATGAAGGTTGTATGCAGTCCGGCATCTTCTACAACGAGATCCCGGAATACCTCGCTAAGCGTCAACTCTCACTGCGAGCCTTTAATCTTGAGCACTGCATTATTGCGGCAGAGCTGGCGACGGGTGATGAAGTGGAGCAAACAGTTTTAGATCTGCTACAGCGCCCTGAAACTGTGTATATCCACGCCCATAGTGCGCGATTTGGCTGCTATTTGGCGGCGATTAATAGGCATTAGGGCTAACTCACGTTTGTAAGATATTTTGAGGGTGGCGAGGTGGCGAGTATGTGTCGCTTGCATGGTGAGTCTCGCAACAGATGGTTGATTTAAACAGATGTCAGGCGGCTTTATGTGGGCACTGTTAGCAGTATCGGTAATATTGCTATTCGGCGCACTGGCGGTGGCTCAGGTTCGCGATCCTTACAAAAACGCTTCGTGAATGACACCAGATTACCGCGCCATCACGGCGCGGCAATCTAACTTATGTATCGGTATGGCTCTGATATCCCACCGGGTTACCGTTGTCGTCAAACACCTCATAAATCACGCTCTCACCCACCTGAACCGGTCGCGTTAATGGGAGGGTGAACGAACCAAACGGCGCCACCAGCACATCATCCACTTTAAGCTTATTGGCAATCTGTAATCTTAAGCTCATATACCACGCCGTTGGATTCTTTAGTGTTAGCTGGCGTTCGTGCACGATAAAACGCAGCTTCTGCACATCTTCAGGCTGAGGCACGCCCAGCGCCGCCGGTCGGATAAAAACCTTAAGCCGCAATCGCAACGGCAACATGACTTTTTGTTCGGCGCTGCCTGTTTGCCTGCTCAGCGCGGGAATCTGATAAATATTCAGCCAGTAAAGGCTCTCACGATCCTCCGGCAGCGACTGGCGTGAAGTGAGCACCAGACGAATTGCACGCTGCTCATCAGGTGCGAGTTTCATCATCGGCGGCATGGTAAAAATGGGTGCACTGCTCAATTCCGGGGACTGCATCAAATCACCGTCATCGCTCCAGATCTGTACCACGGAGGGGGTATCCGCACCGTTCTTTATATTTAGCGCCTGGCTGCTCTCACCGGCATTAAAAATGATGCGTGTTCTATCCACATTCACCACGGCCATGGCGTGAGCAGCGAATAACAGGCTGCTCAATGCCAATGTGTTACTGAAAACTGACCACCACTTGCAACTGCGCATTGACTGTCCCTGCTGTTACTGTTTGTCCACTTATGGCTTCGAGCGAAGCCAAAAAATCACCGCTGTAAATATTGCTGCTACCGGAAGAGACCAGCGAGGTGAGATCCGTATAGGCATACCAGCCGCGCGCATTCCCGGTGCCGGTGCTGGCGAGGTTAGGCAATAAGTTAATGGCAGAACCACTGGCGTTATAAATTTTGATGCCCACACCCGAGGCCACGCCGCTGCTGCCATATTGATTATCC
This sequence comes from Pantoea sp. Seng, assembly GCF_009829935.1. NCBI lineage: Bacteria > Pseudomonadati > Pseudomonadota > Gammaproteobacteria > Enterobacterales > Erwiniaceae > Pantoea > Pantoea sp. Seng. The sequence goes on from NZ_SZZV01000006.1 coordinate 202,701, forward strand.
AGCAGCCAGGTCAATCCGCCGCCGCTGGTGGTCAAACCTAACTGTGTCGCTTGTGACACTGCATTGGGCTGATTCACCAGCAAGCCCATCGCGACATTGGCGGCAGTGCTGGTGGATGTGCTGGTGCTGGACCGCGCGCCCGATTCGCACTGCAGCGAGATCGAAAACGGTACCTGACTGCTACCGCCTGCTTTGAGCGCGTTCACGCTGATGGTTGGCAGCAGCACCACAGATGGGTAGTTCTGGACTTCACACAACGCGCCCCGCACATAGGTCACGTTGCGATACGTACTCCAGGCGGCGGGCCAGTTGCCGTAAAACCCGTACCAATAGCTGGCGCTGTCCTGACCTACCGCCAGACTGTTGGTGTCCAGACCTGGGCCTTTAAAAGCAATATAGCCGCGCGGCTGCGTCCAAAGATCGCTGTAGCGGTTATCGCCATTGGCGTAATAGCTGGTTGAACTGATTTTGAACATTTCGTACAACACGTTGCTAAACGCGCTGGCCGGAATATAAAGGTAGGTGCCGTCAGAGTACCAACTGTCGGCGGTAAACTGGCGTGACTTCCAGTAGCGGCTGTAATACTCACCGGTGGTCAGATTGGTCATGCGCACTGCCACGTTTTTCGCCACATCGTAATAAGCGCCGCTAACCTCGCTGCTGGCATACATGCCAGCATAGGCGCTGTCACCGTTGGTGGCGTACATCTCAAACAAACTGCCCGCATCCGCTACTGCACAGCGGTAGAGAATCTGATTCGGGCTGTAAGCGGTGTTGCTGGCGGAGGTGAGAAACGAACCGACTGAACTGGCCAGCAACGATCCTGCGGGCTGAAAGGATGTACCGCTGTTGATGCTGATCACCGATGGCAAACCCAGGTTGCCTGAACAGGTATCACAGGCACCCGTCCAGGACGATGCGGTATAGCCGGCTGCCAGAGCGGCGGCTGAAAGCGATGAGGTGCTGGTGACTTTGATGCAGTTTGCCCATAACGTCAGCGGCAGCATCAGCAGCACTACGAGGAGATATTTAATTTTCACGAGTTATAGCGTCCTGCAAATACCATTGAGGAGGATAAGCGCCTGTTGCGTCTTTCCGGTGATTTGATAATTGACGGCGCAGCGTTGGGTTTTGCCATCCCAGCTGATTTGCAAACTGCCGGAGTCATGCGGAACGCGTGCGTAAAGCTGGCTTCCCTGACCGACAACGCCAATCACGGTGTTGGAGGCATCACGCACTTCGGCGCCCATCGGCGGTGCCATCCCCTCTGTGGTATTCAGTGAAATCAATACCGCGGTGCCGCGTAAGGTGGCAAAACTCACCTGACTCACGGCACCGGCATAAGGAACCACACGCTGGCTTCCGCCGTTTAACTCAGCATCGGCGCGCATGTGCAACGTATCGAGGCTGACCGTGTTTTCACGATAAGGGGTGAGCGAGGGCAGCAGCGCATATCCGTTGTAGTCAATGACGGCTCCTTGTCCGTTTTGCACCGCTGCACCTTGGGCGCCCTCGGCATGGATCAACGCGAACGTATCGCTGGTGTAAGGCCCCGCAGTGAGACCGCCACGATGCAGCAGTAAAGTGCCAGACGTGCCTAAACCGACCTGGCGATAGTGATCTCCCTGGCCGTAGTTGGCGCGGACTGCGCCAAAACGGGTGTTTTGCTGCAGGTTGCCCCCAAAGGAGCTCGCTTCTCCTTTGACGCCATTGCGGTAATGCTCAGTTCCTCCGTAGAGCGAATAGGAGAAATCGCGCTGTTCGCCTGCCGAACCTGTTAGTGTCGCCATCGAAGACTGGCTCTGTTTTGACTGGTTGTAGTTGTAGGCCACAGATGAAAGACCCGCACCCCAGTTAAGCGGTACTGAAATATTCACTGAAAGGGTATTTTCGCTGTATCGCTGCTGGCGGCTGCTGTCGAGGTTATCGTTGACGCTCAGGTTAAATTGCTGGGTATTCCACCAGGTGCGTTGACGCGCCACATTGATACCGTAACTGATATTGCGCCAGCTGTTGCTATAGCCGAACTGCAACTGGGTGATGCGTGACTGGTTGTTGTAATAATCGGCGGTGCTGGCGCTTAAACTGACCAGGCCATACGCATCCATTGACTGGCTGAGTGTCGCCGATAAGCGATTACGCTGGTTGAGCGAGTCTGAGTAGTAGTTGATGTCCGCTTGATGCTGGCGTCGAACCCCTAAAACATCCTGAAGGTCGCGAAATCCACGAGTCGAATATCGATAAGCGGCCAGGACCAGGTTGGTGCCGGTCTGAAAGGTCTTGCTATAACTCAACTCGGCACGCCAGCCGGAGGTGCGCTGGTCATTTTCGGCCTTAGCCTGGGAAAATGTGGTGTTCAGACCCATCGCACCGATTCCGGTTGCCCAGACACCTCCCAGAAGCCACGCCTGGTAATCTTCCGCCAGCCGTGAACCGACGGTTGCCGTCAAACTATTACTGACGCCGCGCTGCATCACGCCCTCAAAAAAAGCGTTATTCACAGCGTAATATTGGCGCACACGGCCCAGCGCCAGCGAGTAATGCCAATTGCCCGGACGAACCGAATCAGGAACCGAGGAGTAGGGCACCGTGAAGGTAGCGATTTTACCGTTGGCTTCAATCACCTCTACTTCAAAATCTCCCTGACTGCGGGTGTTGTTCAGATCATCAATGATAAACGGGCCAGGCGGCACCACGGTTTCATAGATGACCTTGTTCAACTGTTTCACAATCACACGGGCATTAGATAAGGCGATGCCTCGAATTTCAGGGGCATAACCGCGTCTGCCTTGCGGCCACATACGTTCGTCAGTGGCGAGTTTTACGCCATTAAACGGCAGGCTGCCAAATAGCGAGCTGTCTGTGTAGCTATCGCCAAGGGAAAGCTGGCTATTGATCGACGTCAGTGGCCGTTGCACCCAGGTTCGTACCTTGTTGTAGCGATAGCTGCTACCACCCACACTGCTGCTGAGATAGCGAAGATTGCCCTGATGACGCAGCTGCCAGTTGGCGACATTGGTGCCTGCGGTGATCCCGCTCCACAGATATTGATAGCGGTAGGCGGCCGCGCTGTTTTCCGTCCAGGTGTAATTGGTGTTGTGGCGCAGGAATAACGCGGTCATCCCGCCATCCCACTGTTCGGGCGGAATATAACCACGCGGCGTGCGCTTAAGCGCTGACAGGGGCAGCGTGATATTCAGGCGTAACGCGGCGGCATCAAAAGCCCAGCTCCCTTGTGGCGTCCAGTCAACAAGCGGGGCGCACTCGCGATCGATTGGCTGTGCTGGAACCTTTTTTAACGGCAACATTTTCACCAGCGAAAAGGGCAAGCATGGCTCGGCCTCTTTTCCTTGTGCCGGGGGCAAAAATTCCAGCTTCACGCTGGATGACACGAGGCCATTATTGACATAAACATCGACCAGATAATGCCCCGCGGGCAACTCGCTTTGGTTGAATTGCGCGATGTTCTGACCGAAGGCTGAGCCTTTAAACAGCGACGGATCGAAATAATATTCTTCACTGTGCACGGCTGTTGAGAAATAGAATGAAACGGTCAGAAAGAATAAGGGGAATTTCAATTCATTGGGAGTTGATGGGGTAATTTTCACTTATTCTGGCTCCCTGATCGTTAATCGCGTCGAGTTTGACGCTGCCTACACCCTGTAAGCGTTGTTTGGTATGATTGAACCAGCAGGTATGCACGGAGAACGGGGCAACCATTACAGGTTCACACGCATAATTTTTTCCCGCGATACGCAGGGAAATAGCGACGAATGAAGCATGCCAGGGCTGCGCATTATCGATCTGTAATCCGCTGCCTTTTTGGGGATCGATTAGAGTGCGGACTTTAATACCCGATAAAATATTGCCCGGTTTGCCTATTGCCGCCGGGCGATAAAACAATTTCACCCGATTGCGCAGCATGACCGTCATGGCATTCTTATCGGCGGCAGCCTGTGATGCGGGCGGAATTTGCAGCATGTTAAACCAGTAAACGGACTCTCGATCCTGAGGCAGTTTGTCTGGCTGGCTGACGACAATACGCGCGACCTGCCCTGATTTCGGCTGAATACGAAATACCGGCGGCGTAGTGATAAAGGGCACGCGATTAATCTGCTGTGGTTTGGCATCCATACCACCCTCATCAAACCAGGTCTGAATAACATAGGGAATGCTATCGTCGTTTTTAAATTGAATATTGATGGAGCTGACCGGTGCCGGGTAAATGATCCGACTGCCCAGCAGCGTGACGCTTGCTGCTGCCGAGGCTGACATCACGCTGATAAATAACGCGCCCAGGGCATTGCGTAAATACATACAGACAATCTCATGGCATGCAGCGCACGCCCGGATATCCGAACGTACGCTGATTAATTATTACTGGTAAGTCACAGCGTATTGTAATGAAGCAGCCACGGTTCCGGCAGCGGCGACACCATTGGCATAATATTGTGCTTTATAAGTGGCCGAGGATTCGGTCTCATCGGCGGCAAGCGTCAGGTCGCCATCACCGGTATAGCCGCCTGTCAGGTTAATCACCGCGTCTTTACTGTCCACCAGTTGGACCTCAACATTTTTTGCGGTGCCGGTATTCGCCAGGTTGCCATTGGCCGTCACGTTGTTGCCGACAAACACCGTTGAAATTTTTGTTGAAGAAGCTGAGTTGCCGGTACAACCGGTCAAACCTACGGTAAAGGCGGTTTGACCGGCGACATCACCGCTGGCAGCCAGATCGGATTTACTCACAGTTGGCATCAGCACCACCGGTGAGGCAGCATTGCCATTCACCGAGATGGAACAGGTTTCATCAGCCACTTCACCCTGGAAATTAATGGTGTTATCGGACGCTGCAACGGCAGAGGCCGAGAAAAGGGCACCGGTGATAACCAGTGAAAGCAGTGTTTTATGTGTTTGCGTCATTTCGTGTAATCCTTTTACTTAGTGACCCGAGATCAGCTGATTAAGGCTGGTACCGGTCTTTCGTCGAATCGAATCTTTAATGTTGTAAATTTTTTTCATCTCATGGTTCATTGCTATCGAAATGGCAGAAAGTGAATTCCCTTTTAAGGCTAAATCCAGAAAGGTTACTTCCTCATTCGACAGTGCATTAACTCTCCTTGTTGCGCCTCCTTTTAAACCATAATAGGTACTGTTAATCACCTTCTTGATATCCTCTAACCGGTCTTCACAATAAATAACGGAGTGGATTCCCTCACTCTTTATCCAGTGTGCAGCCAGAGCGGCCAGCGGTCGATCGGAGACCAAAACGATGGTCAGCCCGGTGGATTTCAGATAATCAATCCAGTTTTTATTGGTGAGATAACGTAAGTTTTCTCGCGAAAAATCAACGAATATACATCCCCGGCAAAACACACTTTCATAGCGACCAGCGACTAATGAAAGTACACCTTTAATCAGGAAATGATTGTTCCCCGGCCAAATCGCAATTTTTTGTATTGGACAGCGATTAAGAATATCGTTGTTTCGGTTCGTCAGCTGGCAGCCATATTTGCAACTGGCACAGCGTAAGTCCTCTCGTGTGGTATTTTTCATAACAAACTCATCCGCTCCTGTAAGAGCTGCGGATATCCTGGCAGGATAATTGTTTTTATTCAACGAGTTAAGAAAATTAGTCATTTCTTACCCTCAGAAAAGTCTTAGGTTGTACGGGATGGTGATTTTTAAAATTCCATTGTCTTTTCTCAACTTGGCATGATCGTCATCGTTTCATACCCCTATAGAGTTAAGAACTTTCTAAATCCCCCAGGATTAATGGTGAAAATCGGCTTTTGGGATCAAAATTTAGATAGCATTAATTGCTAAATAATTGAATGTTCGTCAGTGTTGAGCCTGATTATCTTTGGTGTGAAAAGTGAGATTCCAGGATTTTTAATTTTTATTTGATGTAATGAAAACTGCCTCTGGTCTGTGGGTTGTGATGCGGCGAGGTAATTGAGTAATGAAGTTCACCTTACGGAAGGGGATATTTATCTCTCTTAGGATTATTCTTACACCTAATGCAGGGTGGATTTGATCTTAAAATGTCCGCGCGGAGAAGATTTTTACATATCATTAGCAATCTTGTGACCGCTTTGATTAGTACAATTAATCAAAGCGGATGAGGGTTCAGCTTACTGGCTATGATTTATCTACGAAATATTTTATTTGGCTAAATCAATTGTTAATGTCTGGTGTTTATTTAATTGATAAAAAAAGACTGTGCATTTAGGAAGACCAGGCGACAAATATTGTCTGGTTGAGGTTACGTTGTGAATTAACGCTGAATTATGAGTCGGGCCAGCGACATTCGTCACTCATGGTTTGCGCCAAAGCGGCAGCAGCGTGCGAGAGCTGGTGCTGTTTCAATCGCAAAATGCCCACTCGCCGCTCAATCTGTGGTGAGACCAGCGGCACGCATACCGCGCCGAGTTCTCGCATCTGCTGAATACAAAGAGCAGGCACCGCGCTGGCTCCCAAACCGCTGGCGACCATTTTGCCCACGGTGACCAATTGATGACTTTCGTAAGCGACGTCGAGTCTTCTTCCTGCCTGTGCCAGTGACTGCTCAAGCAGCAGACGCACCGCCGAAGGACGCTGCAAGGTAATGAAATCCAGATGCAGCAGTTCTCGCCAGCTCAGCTGTGGCTTCTCCGCTAACGGGCTATCAGCGGGCACCACGGCAACAAAGCGGTCGCTACCCAGCGGGGTGAAGTGCAGCGCATCGGCCAGTTCGGGTTCAAAGGCGACACCCATCTCCACGCGTCCCTCCTGCACCATCTCCAGCACCGTTTCATTGATCACGTCATGCACCGCGATATTGACGCCGGGATAGCGCTGGCGAAAAGCCTTCAGCACCGCAGGCAGCAGGTTGCCAGCAAAAGAGGGCATGGCGGCAATCGACACTTTCCCCAGTTGCAGCGTAAAACGCAGATGCATCGCCTCTTCGGCATTTTCCCAATCCGCCAGCAGCCGTCGTGCCATGGGAAAAAAGATCTCACCTTCCGGCGTCAGTGATACGTGGCGGGTGGTGCGCATAAACAACGGTCCGCCCAACGCTTCTTCTAATCCGCTGATCGCCAGGCTCAGCGCCGGTTGCGAAATCGCCAGACGTTCGCTGGCCTGGGCAAAACTCAAAGTGTGAGCGACCGCTAAGAACGCGCGTAACTGCTTGATAGTCATTTTCATTTTGCTTTTGTTAACTTTATGTAAAACAACGATTAACAGAATATTAATAAGAAAAGTAAATGAAAGGCCAATAAAAACAAAATTAACAAATCATTTTTGTGACGCGAGGATGGCTTTATTCGGTGAGCTGAGGAGATATACAGCAATGGCAGGATTAGACAAACGCGTCACCAGTTATCAGCAGGCGCTGGCTGGATTGCAAGACGACATGACGCTGCTGGCGGGGGGATTTGGCCTGTGCGGCATTCCAGAAAATCTCATCGCCGAAATTCGTCAGCAGGGCATTAAGGGGCTGACCGTGGTCTCGAATAACTGCGGCGTGGATGGCTTTGGCCTCGGGCTGCTGCTGGAGAATCGGCAGATCAAAACCATGATCGCCTCTTACGTCGGTGAGAACGCGCTGTTCGAGCAGCAGATGCTCAGCGGTGAGCTGGAAGTGATTCTCACGCCGCAGGGGACGCTGGCGGAAAAAGTGCGCGCAGGCGGCGCGGGTATACCCGCATTTTATACGGCCACCGGCTATGGCACGCCCGTGGCAGAAGGTAAAGAAGTCAGAGAATTCGATGGGCGCCACTACATTCTGGAACAAGCGATCCGCGGTGACTTCGCCATCGTCAAAGGCTGGAAAGCGGACTGGTACGGCAATGTGATCTATCGCCACACTGCGCAGAATTTTAACCCACTGATGGCGATGGCTGCCCGTGTCACCGTTGTTGAAGTTGAAGAGATTGTGGCGCCAGGTGAACTGGATCCAGCAGCTATTCATACGCCGGGCATTTATGTCGATCGCCTGATACAGGGCAACTTCGAGAAACGCATTGAGAAACGCACCCTGAGTGAAGGAGGCGCACATGCTCACGCGTGAACAGATGGCGCAGCGCGTGGCGCAGGAGCTACGCGATGGCGATTACGTCAATCTTGGCATTGGCATGCCGACGCTGGTGGCCAACTACGTACCTGAGGGCATGGATGTGATGATGCAGTCGGAAAACGGTTTGTTGGGCATGGGGGCGTTTCCCACCGAAGCCGAACTGGATGCCGACATGATCAATGCCGGCAAACAGACGGTGACCGCAAGAAAGGGTGCGGCAATCTTCGATTCGGCACAGTCTTTCGCCATGATCCGCGGCGGCCATGTTGATCTTACCGTGCTGGGCGCGCTGGAAGTGGACGTTAGCGGCAACATCGCATCGTGGATGATCCCCGGAAAAATGGTCAAGGGGATGGGCGGCGCGATGGATTTGGTGGCGGGTGCGGAAAACATCATCGTGATGATGACGCACGCATCAAAGCATGGCGAATCAAAACTGCTGTCCGAATGCACTTTGCCGCTTACCGGCGTCGGCTGTATTCGTAAAGTGATTACTGAACTCGGCTGGCTGGAGATTGAAGAGGGCGCTTTTGTGCTGCGTGAGTATGCGCCGGGCGTCACGCTGGATGAGATCCGTGCAAAGACGGCCGGGCAATTACGCATCGCCGATGATGTCCGTGAAATGCATTTTTCAAAGGAGGCATCATGAACGAATGTGTGATTGTGGCAGCCACCCGCACGCCCATCGGCCGTTTTCACGGTGCGCTGGCGTCTCTTACTGCTGCAGAACTGGGCCAGCAGGTGATTGCCACACTGCTGAAACAAACCGCGCTCGATCCCGCGCTAATCGATGAGGTCATTATGGGGCAGGTACTCACCGCCGGATGCGGGCAAAACCCTGCACGCCAGGCGGCCGTGGCGGCGGGCGTGCCTTACAGCGTGCCAGCCAGCACGCTGAACATGGTGTGTGGCTCAGGGCTGAAAGCGGTGATTCAGGCCGCACAAGCCATTCAAAGCGGTGCCGCCGAGATCATTATCGCGGGCGGTCAGGAGAGTATGAGCCAATCCCCTTATTTGCTGCCGGATGCGCGTAGCGGCTGTCGTTTGGGGCACAGTCAACTGATGGACAGCGTGATCCACGATGGTCTGTGGGATGCGTTTAACGACTACCACATGGGGATCACTGCCGAGAATCTGGCCGACGAATACCACATTAGCCGTGCCGATCAGGATGCCTTTGCCTTGCAATCCCAACAGAAAGCGGTGACGGCACAGCAGCAGGGCGCCTTCCGTGCAGAAATCACGCCCGTCACGGTGGCGCAGGCTAAAGGCGAGACATTGGTGATCGGTGAAGATGAACAGCCACGCGCGGACAGTTCAGCAGAGCGGCTGGCGCGTTTGCATCCCGCCTTTAAAAAGGACGGCAGCGTGACCGCAGGTAATGCTTCCAGCCTGAATGATGGCGCGGCCGCCGTGCTGTTGATGTCAGCATCACGCGCCGCTGCTCTAGGGCTGCCGGTGCTGGCGCGATTGACCGGAAGCGGCATGGCCGGTGTGGATCCTGCGGTGATGGGTATCGGCCCGGTGGCTGCCACCAATAAAGCCCTGAAACAGGCTGGTTGGGAGCTGGATCAAGTGGACTTAATCGAAGCTAACGAAGCCTTTGCCGCGCAGGCTCTGGCGGTAGGCAAAGCGCTTAACTGGCAGCCGGAACGGATCAATGTCAACGGCGGTGCCATTGCGCTGGGTCATCCGATTGGTGCCTCCGGCTGCCGCATTCTGGTGACGCTCATTCATGCCTTGCAGCAGCGTGAGCGAAAGCGCGGTCTGGCAACGCTGTGTGTTGGCGGCGGTATGGGCGTCGCCCTGGCGGTTGAACGCCCGGATTGAGGCGGACCGATTCAAATTTTTGGCAATGTCTTTACCTTCAACCCTACAAAATAATAAGGAAGCAACATGAGTGTCGTTATTGCCCTCGCTGCGCTTGGGTTGCTGATGTTAGCCGCCTATCGCGGCTATAGCGTAATTTTGTTCGCCCCGATTGCCGCGCTGTTAGCGGTGCTGTTAACCGAACCGGCTGCGGTCGCGCCGGTGTTCAGCGGTCTGTTTATGGAAAAGATGGTGGGCTTTGTGAAGCTCTACTTCCCGGTGTTTCTGCTGGGTGCCATCTTTGGCAAGTTGATTGAGCTATCCGGCTTCTCACGCTCGATTGTCACGGCGGCCATTGCGCTGCTGGGGCGTCGCCATGCCATCCCGGTGATTGTACTGGTGTGCGCACTGCTGACGTACGGCGGTGTGTCGCTATTTGTAGTGGCCTTTGCTGTTTATCCGTTTGCCGCAGAACTGTTTCGTCAGAGCAATATCCCTAAGCGCTTGATTCCGGCAACGGTGGCTCTGGGTGCGTTCTCCTTCACCATGGATGCACTGCCCGGCACGCCACAAATCCAGAACATCATTCCCGGCAGTTTCTTCGGCACTAACGCCTGGGCTGCGCCATGGTTGGGGTTGATCGGTTCACTCTTCATTATTGTGGTGGGCTTACTGTGGCTGGATCGGCAACGCCGTCGGGCACAGGCCAACCAGGAACCCTATGGCACTAACCTGAAGAATGAGCCAGAAACAGCAGAAGATGTTCGCTTGCCGCATCCGCTGATCGCCATTCTGCCGCTGATTCTGGTCGGGGTGCTCAATCTCTGCTTCACCTGGTGGATCCCGTCATGGTACGGCGCGCAGAGCAGCGTCACGCTACCGGGAAATCCCACGCCGATTCTCACCGATATTAAGAAAACCACCGCGATTTGGGCAGTACAGGCGGCGCTGCTCAGCGGCATTCTGGTGGTGCTGATTTTTGGCTGGCGCAACATTCGCGGTCGTCTGGCAGAAGGCAGTCGTACGGCGGTCGCCGGTGCGTTACTGGCGGCGATGAATACCGCCTCCGAGTACGGTTTTGGTGCGGTAATCGCTGCGTTGCCGGGTTTTGTCGTGCTGTCTGGCGTGCTGCAGGCGATTCCCAACCCGCTGCTCAATGAAGCGATCAGTATTACCGTGCTGGCGGGGATCACCGGTTCGGCATCGGGCGGGATGAGTATTGCGCTGGCAGCGATGGCAGAACACTTCGTGCAGGCGGCGCAGGCCACGGGGATTCCGATGGAAGTGCTGCACCGCGTGGCGGCGATGGCCAGCGGCGGGATGGACACACTGCCTCACAATGGCGCGGTGATCACCTTGCTGGCGATCACCGGGTTAACGCATAAAGAAGCGTATGGTGGCATCTTCGCCATCACCATTATCAAAAGTCTGGCCGTGCTGTTTGTGATTGGGGTGTTTTACCTCACCGGCATTGTCTGAAGGAGGATGAATCGATGCAATTAACGGGAAAAGTGGCACTGGTGACCGGGTCTACCAGCGGTATCGGATTAGGTATCGCGGAGCAACTGGCACTGGCAGGCGCCACGGTAATACTCAACGGTTTTGGCGAAGTGGAACACGCAAAAGCGGTTATCGCTGCCACCGGGGCAACAGTGGACTATCACGCGGCAGACATGTCCGATTCGCAACAAATTGCCGCGATGATTGAGTGGGCGGAAGCGCACTATGGTGCGGTAGATATTCTGGTAAATAATGCCGGTATTCAGTACACCGCGCCGGTGGAATCTTTCCCGGTAGAGAAGTGGGATGCGATTATTGCCATCAATCTCTCTTCGGTGTTTCACACCAGTCGCGCCGTTTTACCCGGCATGCAGGCACGTCACTGGGGGCGCATCATTAATATCGGCTCCGTGCATGGGCTGGTGGCATCGAAAGAGAAAGCCGCCTATGTCGCTGCGAAGCATGGGGTGGTAGGGCTGACAAAAGTGATTGCGCTGGAGAACGCGCAATCACCGATCACCTGCAACGCCATCTGTCCGGGCTGGGTGCTAACGCCGCTGGTGCAGCAGCAGATCGATAAACGCATTGCAGCCGGCGAGGATGCCGAAACCGCGCGCCTGGCGTTATTGTCAGAAAAACAACCTGCTCAGGCTTTTGTTACACCTGAGCAGTTGGGAGCATTGGTGCTGTTTCTGTGCAGTGAGGGCGGTGCGCAGGTGCGCGGCGCGGCCTGGAACATGGATGGCGGCTGGCTGGCGCAGTAATGCATCACGGCTTTATCCACGCGGCAATACACTCTTTCATCACGCGCAGGCGCTCATCCAGCGCCGCTTTGGCACTGAGATCCTGCTGATAGATAATCGACAGCGTTGACTGATTGATCAGATAGAAAAAGCCCAGCGCGGAGATATTGATGTTGAGTTGCATCACATCGATATCCTCGCGCACGTTTCCTTCGGCGCGTCCTCGTTGCAGCAATTGCTGGGTGATACTGCTCCAGCTCTGATTAATCTGCACGGTGATGTCAGAATCTTTGAGATGCCGCGCCTTGAGCTGATTTTCACTGTTGAGCAGGCGAATGAACTCGGGGTTTTTCAGGTAATAGTGCCAGGTAAACTCCACCAGCTGCAAAATTGCCTGATCGGCGGGGAGGTGATCGAGCTTTAAGGCTGCTTCCTGCTCGCGAATGTCACGATAGGCTTCTTCCAGCACGCGGGTAAACAGAATGTCTTTGTTAGTGAAGTAGTAGTAAATCAGTTGCTTATTGGCATGAGCGCGTTCGGCGATGCTATCAACACGTGCACCGTCGAATCCTTTCTCAGCGAACTCTGCGCACGCGGCCATCAGTATCCGCACCTGCTTATCCGTGACATCCTCAATGTTACTCGCAACACGATCAACCAAAGCAGAATCCCCACATATCACTGTTTTACTGAGCATTATAGTGCCTCTTTTTGCGCATAAAACAAGGGCAAAAGATTTTCAACTAACTAGTTGGTTATGTGAATTCGATCAAAGTCAGGTCTCTTTCTGCCCATTATAGTGACGTCATCAACCAGTTAGTTGATTGATTATGAATCAGCGAACGGCGGAGCGTTGAAATAGATGTTGAACGTGTTACTTCCATCACAAACGACTTTGAGGTGAATACATGGCGCAGATTCCAGTGGGCATCATCATGCACGGCGTGACCGGGCGAATGGGTAAAAATCAACATCTCATCCGTTCGATTGTGCAGATTCGGCAGCAGGGCGGTGTGGCGCTGGCCAATGGCGACCGATTGATGCCCGATCCGATTCTGATTGGCCGCAACGCGGAAAAAATGGCTGCGCTGGCGCGGGAATTTGGTATCGAACGTTGGGGAACCAACATTGATGAAGCACTGAATAATCCGCATGACATCATCTTTTTTGATGCAGCCACCACCCAGGCACGTCCGGCTTTGCTGAAGAAAGCCATCAGCAAGGGGAAACACGTTTATTCGGAAAAGCCGGTAGCGATGGGGCTGGATGATGCGCTGGATCTATACCATTTCGCACAAGAAAAAGGCGTGTGTCACGGCGTGGTGCAGGACAAGTTGTGGCTGCCGGGTTTGCAAAAGCTGCGTTTGCTAAATGAATCCGGCTTCTTTGGTCGCGTGTTATCGGTGCGCGGTGAATTTGGCTACTGGGTATTTGAAGGCGATCGCCAACCGGCCCAACGTCCATCCTGGAACTACCGCAGCGAAGATGGCGGCGGCATTATCCTCGACATGATTTGCCACTGGCGCTACGTCATCGACAACCTGTTCGGTGAAATCAAAAGCCTGAGCTGCATCGGCGCAACCCACATTCCACAGCGCTGGGATGAACAGCAGCAACCTTATGACGCCACGGCGGATGACGCGGTGTACGCCACCTTCGAACTGCACAACGGCGCGATTGTTCAGATCAACAGTTCATGGTGCGTGCGCGTGCGCCGCGATGATCTGGTGACATTCCAGGTGGATGGTGTCAACGGTTCAGCGGTGGCTGGCCTTAGCGATTGCTTTACGCAGGCTAGCGTCAATACGCCAAAGCCGGTCTGGAATCCGGATATCCGTCAAACCCATAACTTCTTCGATGACTGGGCCAGCGTGCCGGATACCCAGGTCTACGACAATGCATTCAAAGTGCAGTGGGAGCTGTTTTTACGCCACGTATGGGGCGAAGGGGAATATCGCTGGGATCTGTTGGAAGGAGCCAAAGGTCTGCAACTGGTCGATCTGGCATTGAAAAGCTGGAAAGAGCGTCGCTGGGTTGATGTGCCATCGCTGGAACGCTAAGGAGCCGAACATGAGTCGTCCCCATTCCGAACAGCTTTCGCTCAACACGGCGACCGTGCGCCAGCAGTGGGATTTACGCCAAATCATTGAAGGTTGTGCGCGCCATGAGATTCGCGGCATCTCGCCGTGGCGCGATCAGGTAGCAAACATCGGTTTAGCAGAAGCGGTGCGGCTGATTCGTCATCACGATCTGCGGGTGAGTGGCTACTGCCGGGGCGGCATGTTTCCCGGCGTTGATCAGCAAGCACGCCAGGCGACCCTGGCCGACAACCAGCGAGCGGTGGATGAAGCGCTGGAATTGGGCGCAGAGTGCCTTGTGCTGGTGGTCGGCGGTTTGCCGCCAGGTTCGAAAGATCTGCCGGGGGCGCGACAGCAAGTGCGTGATGGACTCAGCGCTCTGCTGGAGTACGCCCGCGCGGGCGGCATGCCGCTGGCGATTGAACCGCTGCATCCCATGTACGCGGCGGATCGTGCCTGCATCAACACGCTGAAACAGGCTAACGACCTCTGCGATGAGCTGGGCGACGACGGACTGGGGATTGCCGTCGATGTCTATCACACCTGGTGGGATGCTGAGTTTTATCAGGAAATCGCCCGTGCGGGTCTGAAACGGCTGCTGGCGTTTCATATCTGCGACTGGCTCACGCCTACGCGGGACCTGCTGGAGGATCGCGGCATGATGGGCGATGGCGTTATCGATATCCGCGCCATGCGGGAAGCGGTAGAAGCCCAGGGTTATCGCGGATTACATGAAGTGGAAATTTTCTCCCGCCTGAACTGGTGGACTCAGGATCCAGATGAGGTGCTTAAGACCTGCAAGGCTCGCCATCTGGCGCACGGTTAACCGTATCTGACAGAGCTGAAAAGCTGTTTTCGTCGGTCACAGACATTGTCGAGGAAAAGATGAATACAGATACCCGCAAAATGATTCTGGTCACCGTGCTGTGCGGCCTTGGCTACATGATGTACTCGGTGGATCGCATGACGGTGTCATCAGCCATCGGGCTGATCGCTGGAGAGTTTGGTCTCGGTAAAGCGGAGAGTGGCATTCTGCTCTCCTCCTTCTTTTTTGGCTTCATCGTCTTTCTGTTCATTTCCGGCATTATCGCCGACAAGTTAAGCGGCAAACCGGTATTGATTCTCGGCCTGATGATGTTTTCACTGGCGACACTGTTAACGGGTGTCGCCGGCAGCATGACCAGCCTGATTTTTTACCGCGTGATGACGGGCATCGGTGAGGGCATCTTCTGGCCTGCCGCCTCGCTCGAAGTGGCCAACGTGACCAGCGAAAAACAGCGCACCACCGTGATGTCACTCTATTGGATGGGGTATCCGATTGGCGGATTCCTCGGTACATGGATGGGCGCCATGCTCGGTCCGATCTTTGGCTGGCGCGTGGTGTTCTACGTGGCGGGCGCGATGGGCATGCTGGTGGCGCTGTTGTATCTGGTGCTGGTGAAAAATGATCGTAAACCTGCCGAGTTGATTGCACGCCAGGCAGCGGAAAAAGTGCCATTAAAAATCTTGTTCCGCCATGCGCCGGTGTTGCTGATGGCTGCGTTCTATTTCGTGCTGCTGGCAGGCTGGTGGATTGTGCTGCTGTGGGCACCGAGCTATTTGATGCAGGTAAAAAATCTGTCGATTGGCACTGCAGGCACCATCGCCAGTCTGCTCGGCATTACTGGAGCGCTGGGCGGTTTTGTGTTGGGGCGCTACTGCGATAAGGGCGATTTCAAACGTCGTCGCACCATTCTGATGACCATTACTTTTATCAGCGGGCTGGTGATGGCCGCCATGGCATTCAATCTTTCGGTGCCGTTGGTGATTGTGCTGGTGCTGATCCTCGGTTTCCTTGGCTATCCGATTACACCCATTGTTCTCTCGCTCACTGCTGAACTGGTGCCGCCTTCTCTGCGCGGTTCCGCCATCGGCTTTGTGATGAATATGGGAATGGCGGCGGGCGGCATCTCGCCAATTGTGGCGGGTTACTACGCGCAGCATTACACCCTGCAACCGGTCTGGCTGGTGGCCGCCTGCGTCATTATCTGCAGCAGCCTGGTGTTGCTGGGGGTGCGTCGCCTGCCTATCGGAAGCCACAACAGTTCGCAGAATGTGATGCCGTCCGGGCATCTGGCAAAACACTGAAATAAGGAACAGAACCATGTCTGTGAGCAATAAAGTGCGTTTACTGGATCGCAACGGTCAGCCCTACAGCTACATCATGCAGGGTGAGCGCCACTGGAGCGTACCGGCGAAACCGCTATTTAACCGTGACGTGTATGCCGCTGCGCATGTGGTTGCCGACCCGCAGCGCATGCAAAATCCACATAGCGATATGGCGATTGACTGGGACAGCACGCTGGAATATCGCGATCATTTAATGTCGCTGGGATTGGGCATCGCGGAAGCCATGGATACCGCGCAACGCGGCATGGGGCTGGATTGGCCAACCGCGCTGGAGCTTATAAAACGCAGCGTTGAGCAAGCGAAAGCGTATCCGGGGGCACGGGTCGCCAGCGGGGCTGGCACCGATCATCTGACGGACTTTTCCCAACTGACCTTGCAGGATGTGATTGCCGCGTATGAGCAGCAAATCTCAGCAATCGAAGCCTGTGGCGGCCGTATTATCTTAATGGCTAGTCGCGCGCTCGCCGCCATTGCTAAAGGGCCAGAGGATTACATCACCGTTTACAGCACGCTTCTGCGCCAGGTGCGTGAGCCGGTTATTTTGCACTGGCTGGGGGACATGTTTGATCCCGCACTACGCGGTTACTGGGGCGGCGCGACGATTCACAGTGCGATGGAGGTTTGCCTTGCGGTGATTCGCGTAAATCAGGAAAAAGTGGAGGGGATAAAAATCTCCTTGCTGGATAAAGATCGTGAAATTGAGATGCGGCGCCTGCTGCCGGCTTCCGTTAAAATGTATACCGGCGATGACTTTAACTATCCCGAACTGATCGCCGGGGATGAGCAAGGTTTCTCGCACGCGCTTCTGGGTATCCTCGACGGCATTGCACCGGCCGCCACCAGCGCACTGCATGCATTGGCGCAGGGCGATCGCGCCAGCTTTGAACGCATACTGGCACCGACAGTGCCGCTGGCACGCCATTTGTTCTCGGCACCCACGCAGTATTACAAGGCGGGCATCGTGTTCCTGGCCTGGTTGAATGGCCATCAGAAGCATTTCACCTTGCTTGGCGGCATGCAGAGTGCGCGCAGTCTGACGCACTACTCTGAAGCGTTCAGACTGGCGGATGAGGCTGGTTTGCTGAATAACGCGGATGTGGCTGCTGAACGCATGTGGCTACTGGCGAAAATGCACGGTATTTAGCCTTTCGACCTAACGCGATTAGAGGCTATTTAAGCCGTCCGGATTTCTGACGGAAAAGAAGACTCACTCGGTTAGAGCGAAAAAAAGCCCGCCATTGGCGGGCTTGATAGCAGCGGCTATCGAATAATCTCGTAGGTGACGCGCGTGTAGGTACTGCAACCACGATTGTGGCAGTCCATTATTGCAGGAATATTTTGTTACTGAACATACCGTTTCCTGATGGCTGTATAGCCGTGGGCTTCAAGCGCTGACTCATACGTATTGAATATTGAGCGCACCCTGTGCTGATGTCGTGATCTGCGCCTGAACCCGCCACGTTGTGTGTATGCGTTCGGGTGTGAGGACGGCTTTGGGCTTACCCGTTGAAACCACACGACCCTGATCGAGTACCACAAGGTGTTGGCAATATTTTGCCGCCAGATTCAGATCGTGAAGAGCAATCACCACCGTCACGGGCAGCGAAGAGATAAGACGCATCAATTCAAGCTGGAATTGGATGTCGAGGTGATTGACGGGTTCATCCAGCAGTAAAACATCCGGTTTTTGCGCCAGTGCGCGGGCGATTTGGCAACGTTGGCGCTCACCGCCGGATAATCGTTGCCAGCAGCGGTCGACCAAATTTTCCAGTTGCATTAACGCCACCGCCTCGTCAACGGCGCTGGCATCCTCTGCCGTCCAGAACTGGAATGCGCCACGATGAGGCGTGCGCCCGAGACGAATAATGTCAATCACCGTGAGTTCATCATCGGCTTCGGCGTGTTGCGGGACAAAGGCCAGTTTGCGCGCCAGCTGATTGCGCGAAAGTTGGTTCAGCCTCAGTTCGCCGAGCGTTATCTTCGCGCCCGAATCAGGCATTAGCCCAGCCAGCGCACGCAGTAGCGTTGATTTTCCTGAACCGTTGGGCCCAAGCAAACCTACGGTTGCAGACTGAGCTGCGTCGAAGGAGACCGTGGTGAGTATGCGGCGCGCTTGAAGTTGGACGCTGAGGTCACTGACCGATATCGTCATCGTTTAGTTGCCCTTTCGTTGATAGAGAAGGAAGGCAAAAGCAGGGGCGCCCACCAATGCAGTCACCACGCCGATGGGTAAAACCTGATGTGCGATCAACGTTCTCGATATCAAGTCGGCAAGGATCATGAAATGGCAGCCCGACAGGAATGTCACGGGAAGGGTGATAAGGTGTCGCTGTCCAACCAGCATGCGGGTCACGTGCGGGATGACCAATCCGACAAATCCCACCGCCCCAATTGAGCTGACAATCACCGCCGTGATGAATGCCGTAATCAACAGCAACACCACCCGCACTTTCACAACCGGAGTACCTAACGTTACCGAGACATCGACACCAAATGAAAACGTGTCCAGCGTGCGTGCATAGCACATGATCACCCCAAATCCGCTGACGATGACGATGGCGCACAGAACGGCATCTGGCCAGCGAACGCCGCTTAAACTGCCTAAGAGCCAAAACATCACACCGCGCGATTGCTCCGCATTGGCTGATGTGCTGACGATGTAAGACGTGAGCGCATTGAACAGCTGTGTTCCGGCAATACCGGCCAAAATGATGCGCCCGGTGTTTTCCCCCATCCCTCTTGAGAGCAAAATAATCAAGCCAAACGCCAGGCAAGCGCCGGCAAAGGCACCACTGCCAACCGTCAACACGCCGCTGCCAATACCCAGCAGCATCACCATTACGGCCCCGGTGGAAGCACCCGCAGAGATACCCAACAGATAGGGTTCCGCCAGCGGGTTTCTTAACAACGATTGCAACACCAGGCCGCAAAGGGCTAAGCCACCTCCGCTGCATGCCGCCATGAAGGCCCGACTCATCCGATATTGCCAGACGATGCCAGCCTCAACGGGAGGGAGATCATAATGCATCAAGCCCACCCCGTTGGTGATCGCCTGGAAGGTGGCGCTCAATGAGATGGGCATATCGCCAATGCTGGATGAGAAGATCATCATTACGGGCAAGCTGATAAAGCCCGCGAGAAAAATAAAGCCGATCTTAAATGGGTAAGCCCGATTCATACTATTTAAACGCGGCAATCTGCTGACCGATCAGCTCAACAGCATCGACATTGCGCAGGGATGGATTGAGTGACATCGCTGGCACGATCACGATATGACCCTGTTTGACCGCACTCATTTCGCGTGTAACGGGATCGCTGGTGAGAAAAGCCTGTTTTATGGCGACATCATCGGCTGGATACAGCCTTCTATCCATGCTGGCGATGACGATGATATCGGGCTGAGATTGTGCGATATGTTCCCAACTCACGGCGGGCCATTCATCGGAGGAATCAATGATATTTTTGAGGCCTAGAGTCTGAGTGATCCAGCCTGGCGCACCATCACTGCCTGCGATCCACGGATCGCCTTTAAGGCGTGTGCTTGAGAACCAATATACCACCTTAAGGGGTTTGCTGGTGTGAAGCGCCGCCTGTTGTTGTGCCTGAGCGATTCGTGCAGATAACTTCTCCTTTAAGGCATCGCCACGCTCCGTCACATCGAAGATGTTGGCAAGCGCGGTGATTTCATCATAAATCACGTCAATCGAGTAAGGTTTCACGCGCGCACCGTCGCCGTTTGAAGTGGCGGTCACCGATTTGCCCTGACAATCAGCAGGTGAAATCCAGGTTTTGATGCCAGGTTGTTCAAATTGATCGCGAGTAGCGACTTCACCCTGAGGCCCAACATGCCAACTGTACTGCGCCAAAACCAAATCAGGTTTTTGCGCGACGACGGCTTCAAAGCCCGGTGAGTTGTCCGCGAGGCGTTTAAGGCCACTGCCAGCCTGTGCTAATTCAGGGGGGAGAGGGCCGAACCAGACGGCGGTTCCCGCGATTTTACTCCCCAGACCAAGTGCCAGAAGGAGTTCTGTTTCATGCTGACCAATGGTCACCACGCGTGCAGGTGGTCGTGAAAAGGTTTCCGTTTTACCGCAGTTTTCAATGTCGAGTGGAAAGGCGGAAGCCAGTGCGGCTGAACTGCTGAATATCATTATGAGTGCCAAAAGGCGGGTCGAAAAAGTGCGCATGATTTACCGATTACGTAGTAATGTTATAACGTAACATAATGGCAAGTCTGATGTATTCATGTCAATTGATTCTGATACCCATTGTGAGTGTTAAGTGTTGAGGCTATTGAAGCGAAGTCCGTGGCCCGGACTTCACTCTGATCTTAACCCGGACCATCACTTCCTGCCGCCAGCAGAGGCACCACCACATCACTGATCGGTGTCGCGATGCCTTGTGCTTTGCCGCGTCGCTGCACAACGCCATTACGGATGTCCCACTCAAGCGGGCGATTGGCCTGACGATCCGCCAGGATCGAGGTGCCTAAATCTGCCGGGGCGCGATGGAAGCCAGCCATAATTTCCTGCGGCACGTTGTCGCTAAGATTGGCGCCTTCCGCACGCGCCACAGTCATACACTCCCGCAGATAGGCCAGACCCAGCTCGGTGATATCTTCGCGCTGAAATATCCCGGCGCGGCGATTGGCGAGCACCATTAAACCGGCGACGGCGTTTTGCAACAGTTTGCGCCAGGCAATGGTGAGGAAATCTGCCTCCAGTTCGACCGCACAGCGCGAGTCTTGCAGTGCTTGCACAATACGCTGTGCTGGCGCGACGTCGGGCACAGTCAGGCGCGGCTTCGCGCGTAACCACACCGAGGCATCAGGCTCGCGCTGAGCCGGGAACCACACCACAGAAGGCAGTACCGTTGCGCCATTGACTAATGGAGACAGCTGTTCAACTTGCTCCACACCATTTTGCAGCGCGCATACCACCGTATTCTCATCGCATAACACCGCCAGCCAGGGGGCAATTTCCGCAACCTGAGTGGTTTTGACCGCCACAAACACCAAATCATAGGGTGCACCAATGTCTGCGGGATTGCTCAGCACCGGGCCAGGCACCACAATCTCACCGTCTTCGTGGCGCAGCAGCAATTGAGTATGTGCTG
Source organism: Pantoea sp. Seng (assembly GCF_009829935.1). Classification (NCBI taxonomy): domain Bacteria; kingdom Pseudomonadati; phylum Pseudomonadota; class Gammaproteobacteria; order Enterobacterales; family Erwiniaceae; genus Pantoea; species Pantoea sp. Seng. Next base: position 224,171 of record NZ_SZZV01000006.1, read on the forward strand.
TACGTCCGCACAGTGTTGGCGTGCGATTCATTTCATGTAGCGCGGCAGCCACAGTGGTACCGATGGCGCCGGGTCCGACAAGGGTGATGGTTGGAAACTCAGACATGCAGCTATTCTCCTGTTTATCCAGTGCTGCCCACAGGGTCAGCGAAAACTCTCTATTACAGCCTGGCATTGTGACTGAATGATGTGCGTTCCATCGGCCAGATAGAAAAATAATAGCGCGGGATAATCACTCAACGCCTGCCATAAAAGGGCGAATTACAGCAGGGCTATCTGTTTCTGTTGCAGCAGTTGCTGCATCTCAGCATCAGGTTCTCCATCAACAATCAGTGTGCTGGCCAGTGACAGACCGCCAATGGCGAACGCCGATGCTGAGTTGAGTTTCTCTTTAGAGACCATCACCACCGTTTCCGCCGCACGCGCCGCCAGTGCACGTTTCACACCGGCTTCTTCGTAATTACCCGTGGTTAACCCTGCGGTTTTGTGTACTCCGGTGACGCCCATAAAGAACAGGTCTGCATTGATGTGTGCAATGGCTTCGATCACCGCTGATCCCACGGCAACCACCGAGTGACGATACAGTTGGCCGCCAATCAGAATCACCTCAACCAGAGGAAAATCAACCAGGGCGACGGCAATACTCGGACTGTGGGTCACCACGGTAAAAGCCAGTTCTTTGGGCAGCAGTTGCACCATTTCCGCTGTGGTTGTACCGCCATCAATGATCACCACCTGACCCGGTTGAATCAGTTGCACTGCTTTTTGCGCGATCAGACGCTTAGAACTGATTTGCACGTTTTTGCGTGTTTCGAAAGGGGCAATAGCAGCAGAAACCGGCAGCGCACCCCCGTGGACACGTTGCAATAATCCCTCACTCGCCAACTCCCTTAAGTCACGGCGAATCGAGTCTTCAGAGACGCTAAAGCGCTGGCTGAGTTCACTGGACATCACTTGCTGTTCATCGGCAAGAATCGTCAATATCTGCTGTTTACGTTGACTGGAAAGCATAATTTTCTCATTCGTGTTTTTGCTTGTATGTGCACGATTATGCATGATAACGTCTGTTTTGTCAGCCATCGGGAGACCAAACATGCAGCATAAAGTGCGCAATATTCGTGAGCAGTTGTTATCCGACAACTGGTACACCTTAAAAAAATACACCTTCGATTTACAGCGTGCCGACGGCAGTTGGCAACAGCAAAGCCGCGAAGCTTACGACCGTGGCAATGGTGCGGTGATCCTACTTTATAACCGCCATAAACAGACAGTCGTCCTGACACGGCAATTCCGCTTTCCCATCTTTATCCATGGGCATGATGGCTTTTTGATCGAGGCCGCAGCCGGTTTGCTGGATAACGCCTCGCCTGAAACGCGCATTATTGCCGAGGCAGAAGAAGAAACTGGTTACACTGTCACAAATGTTGAGAAGGTGATGGAGGCTTATATGAGCCCGGGTTCGGTGACGGAGAAGTTATTTTTCTTTATCGCGGAATATCACGATGGCGACCGAAAGCATGCTGGCGGCGGTCTTGAGGAAGAGGGGGAAGATATCGAAGTACTGGAGTGGCCTTTCGCACGCGCCATGGACGCGATCCGAAACGGTGAAATCGAAGATGCCAAAACCATCATGTTGCTGCAACACCTGGCATTAAACATTCAATTTGAGGAGAAAGTGCCATGATGATTCTGATCGCAGGTCCGGTTCGCAGTGGCACTCACGGTGATCAGCAACTGATTGAGCAAAATATGCAGAAACTTGATCACATGGCGTTGCAGGTTTATCAAAGGGCCATACCCCGGTGATAGGTGAATGGCTGGCGTTACCGCTCGCCAATGCGGCGGGTTCGCAGCGGATCGGGGATGAAATCAGTGAAGCCTTCCTCTATCCCGTTGCGCATCGTCTTATTCAGAGCTGTGATGCCATTTTACGCATGCCTGGCGCTTCAACGGGAGCGGATCAGGATGTGCAAGTTGGCAAGGATTTGGGGTTGAGTATTTTTTACGATATCGAGCAGGTCCCCTTGGTTCAGGCCCAGGCAGGATACATATAGACTGATAGGGCAAGCTCTGTTTTGCCGATTTGAACACCAAGGGCGGAGGATAGTGTTATGGAGGAAGTGATGACGGATAGAGCCTACTATTTCAGCGATCGGCTGGAGATGGATACGGAAGTGGTGCGGTGTGAAGCGCAGGAAGATGGCCGGTTTCGTGTGCAACTGGCGGCGACCCTGTTCCATCCGCAAGGCGGCGGGCAACCCGCTGACCAGGGTACGATAGGTGAGGCGACGGTGTTACAGCTCATCCAGCAAGAGGGTGAGTTAATCCATATCACTGACCGCGAAGTGGCGCTGGGCTGCGTGCATATCCAAATTGATGCGGCACTGCGTAAGCTGCACACGCGTTACCATTCTGCGGGGCATTTGATTGCTTACGCCGGAGAGAAGTTTGGCTGGTTAGGTTACAAAGGCGATCATCGGCCCGGCAATGGACGTATCGTTTTTAAACCACAGGGCGAACCACAAGCCGTTGATGACTTGGTCATCGCTGAAGGTGTCGATGCGCTGGTGGCGCAGGATTTAGCGCGCGTGCTGCGGGATGACGCCGGACGCAGAATGGTCAGTTGGGGCGATCTGACACCTTACGCCTGCGGTGGCACGCATGTGCAACGCACCGGAGACGTTGGCGATATCGTCATTACCCGAGTGAAAGAGAAGAAGGGCGAACTTTCGGTGCAGTATGAAGTGCGGGATTGATGAGCAGGCGGATTAACGCCTGCACTGCGCTACTTAAATTCATCTATTTTTAATTGTGCGAAAGCCTGATCAACATCGCTATACGCTTGTGAGGTGGTATAACTGCCAGACAGCTGCCAATAAAAAACCGGAGCGCCAGGTTCTTCGCTGCTTTCCGCTACTCGATAGCGAGAGAATTTTATTTGCGCGGCTTCAGTCAGATCATCATTGTCCTGATTTGACGAGAATTTCATCGCGCGGATCAGGTAATAAACGCCCTGGATATTGTGCAGTTCAAAACCAATGATTTTGTCAGAGGAACCCGCAAGACGAAAATCCGACCAGGTAAAACCATCATCATCCGGAACCGGTAAAATAAACCAGTTACCGTTTTTATTGATGAAGGCAGATAGCGTCTGACTGGGATGCGAGGTGTTATTGTCAAAGGTCGCAGAGACCAGCAAATCCGGGACGCCATCCTGATTAAGGTCGATATTATTCGCCCCTGCCAGCAACCCGACCCGCGTAGCACCCTGCGCACCGAAAACGGTACATAATGACAGAACGATAAACGCGAAAGTTTTTAATTTCACTGCACGCTTTCCTTACTGGTTAAGACAATATCAGGGATTAACACCTGAATATTGAAAGACAGCATGGTATTGCTGCCTGATGGCCATCATGGCGTATTTTAAAAATTTTGCTCTCCAATCGCGCTGAATTATGGGTGTTTTTTCTGTGATGTGAAAGGGTGAACGGAATAATTAAAAGAAAAGAGATTAACCGACGAAGCGCGTCATCCATTACGCACTTCGTTAGAGGAAAACAGACTTAATGTGAACGTCTTTCCTTAACCCTCAACTCATACCTGCGCCATGCCGCCATCCACGAAGAGTTCGGTGGCATTAACAAAGCTGGAGGCATCGGATGCAATAAACGCCACCACCTGACCAATCTCACCGGGTTCACCCAATCGGCCCAATGGCACCTGGGCAGCTAATGCATCGAACAATCCCTGACGCTGATCTTCGGGCACTAAATCGCCCAAACCCGGCGTGCGCACCGGACCAGGGCTCACCACGTTGACACGAATTCCGCGATCTTTCACATCCAGTGCCCATGAGCGGGCAAAGTTGCGCACGGCGGCTTTACTGGCGCTATAAACACTGAATCCTGCGGTGCCCTGAACCGAAGTGGTGGACGAGGTCAAAATCACCGAGGCTTTGTCGCTTAACAGCGGCAGCGCTTTTTGCACGGTAAACAGTACGCCACGCACGTTGGTGCCAAAGATCCGGTCGAAGTGTTCTTCAGTAATCGCACCGAGTGGCAACATATCGCCGCCGCCAGCATTGGCGAACAGAATATCAAGACGGCCCGCCTGGCGTGCTATCTGCGCATACACCGCATCCAGATCGCTCAGCACAGAAGCATCAGCGCGGATGCCGGTTGCCTGCGCACCGATAAGCGTCACGGCGGTATCCAGTTCAGGCTGTCGACGACCGGTGATAAACACCCGTGCGCCCTGAGCTGCCAACGCCTGAGCAGACGCTAAGCCAATTCCGCTGGTGCCGCCAGTGACTAAGGCAATTTTACCGTTTAATGAAGTGTTCATGTTTGCTCTCCCAAATGGATTTAAGTGTGTGATGACTGCGTTGCAGTGCATGGGAGGCAATGTAACCGTGCATGGTTTAGTGATAAATGGTGTAAAATCAAAATCACTATTCCTGTGTATGGATAATTAGCATGGACCAACTGTTGGCAATACGAGCATTCGCGCGCGTGGTGGAGGCGGGAAATTTTACTCGCGCTGCCGATTCACTGGATATGCCGAATGCCACGTTGAGCAAACTGGTGCAGGAGTTAGAAGGGCATCTGGGTGTACGCCTGCTTCAGCGCACCACACGGCGCGTCACCGTCACGCCTGAAGGACGAGATTATTATGATAAAGCACTGCGTATCGTGCGTGACCTGGAAGATATTGATGGCGCATTTAACGCGGTAAACGGTACACCGCGCGGGTATCTGCGCATTGATATTGGCGGCTCAACGGCGCGTGAGGTTCTCATCCCACTGCTACCTGATTTCGTTGCGCGATTTCCTGAGATTCGCCTCGATCTCGGTGTATCAGACCGGGCTGTGGATCTGATTAGCGACAATGTCGATTGCGTGATTCGTGGCGGTCCACTGGGTGATTCATCGCTGGTGGCGCGTCATCTTGGTGATGCTGAGATGATCACCTGCGCGGCACCCGCATATCTCAAAACTTACGGCGTGCCAGCCTATCCGCAAGAGCTTAAAAATGGCCATCGCTGGATTAGCTATTTATCCCCGCAAAGCGGGCGCGCCTTCCCGCTGCGCTTTGTGCAGGGTAATGAGAAACAGGAAATGAAAATCGAGCATCGCATTGGGATTAATGAAAGCAATGCTCATCTGGCAGCTGCGGTGGCAGGATTAGGCATCATTCAGACATTTCGATACGCAGCAGCCAAAGATTTAGCGTCAGGCGCACTGGTGGAAATACTGAAGGATTGGCGGCCCGCCAGCTATCCGTTTCACGTGGTATATCCGCAAAACCGCCATCTGACCCAGCGTTTACGGGTGTTTATCGAATGGTTGCGTGAGGTATTTCCTGCGCGACTCAATGGATGACAAGCCAGAGGCGATCTGTTAACTTTTTGTTTCTGAACTCCCTATTTTGACTACAGGCCTGCGTAAATGACACTTTCAGCCGCACTTTCCACGTCATACGAACATGGCCTGTATGCGATCTGCTGTCCGCCACCGCCTCCTGCACGCGTTGTGGTTCGCTAAGAACCGGAAGTCTTCACGCTTAAATTTCCAACGTTTGTTTTAGGAGCATTTTCATGCGTTCTTCGTCTTTGACGTCGCAAGCGGCGACGTCGGGCTTCGTGCTGCTGTGGGGCAGTGCGGCCATCTTCTCTCGCCTGGGTTTGGACAATGCCTCACCCATCGCGCTATTGATCGTGCGCTTCGGTGTGGCGCTGGTTGCATTATTGCTGGTGGGCCTATTTCGGCGTCGCTGGTTACCCGATGCGGACAGCCGAAAAACGGTGATGTTTACCGGTCTGATTTTGATTGGTGCCTATTCGGTGTGTTACTTCCAGGCGATGGCCGAGGGGGTGACGCCAGGTTTAATCGCCACCATCATGGGCATACAACCGATCCTGACGCTCTGCATCGTGGAAAGGCGCATGCAGGGCACGCGATTACTGGGATTGGTGATCGCCTTAGCAGGATTAATACTGCTGGTGTGGCGCAGTCTGGCGGCGTCGCAGTTGCCGTTGAGCGGCATTGTCTTCGCTCTCGGCGCACTGCTGTGTATGACGTTTGGTGCCATCATGCAGAAAAAGGTGTCCCAGCATCCCGCGCAGGTACTGCCGCTGCAATACGCGGTGAGCCTGGCGCTGTGTGCTCTTCTGCTTCCGGTTAAAGCCTTCCATATCGACTTTACGTTGCACTTCTGGATTTCCGTGCTGTTTCTTGGGGTGATGATCTCGGTGGTGGCGCAGCTGCTGCTGTATCGGCTGCTGAGTGCGGGAAGCATCGTTAACGTCACCAGTTTGTTTTATCTGGTTCCGGTGATAACGGCAGTACTGGATTACCTCTTGTTAGGTAATGCGCTGCCGTGGTCGGGGATGATGGGAATGCTGGCTATTCTGCTCGGCATCATGCTGGTGTTTCGCACACCGCGCCTGAAAACATCGGGGTAAGATCGAACAGGGCGCATCAAAATGGATGCGCCCTTTATCGTGGTTAAACCGTGCCGGTGCCGCCATCAGAACACCAAACCTGCCCGGAGGTGAAGCTATTCGTTGTTTCCGCAAACGTCACGTAGAGTGGCGCGATTTCAGCAGGTTGACCGGGGCGACCCAGTGGCGCGGAAGCGCCAAATTGCTCCACTTTCTCCTGCGGTTGTCCGCCACACACCTGCAATGCAGTCCAGTAAGGGCCGGGTGCCACGGCGTTAACGCGGATTTGGTCTTTACCCAACTGTTTGGCTAAAGCTTTAGTAAAGGCCGCAATCGACGCTTTGGTCTGGGCATAATCCAGCAGGATGGCGCTGGGATCGTAGGCCTGCACTGACGACGTGTTAATGATCGATGAACCCGCCGGTAGGTACTCCAGCGCCGCCTTGGTGATCCAAAACATGGCATACACGTTAGTCTTAAAGGTCGCATCAAAATCTTCTGTCGAGAGGGTACGAATCGATTCATTGAACTGTTGACGGCCGGCATTGTTGACCAAAATATCCAGACCATCGAGTTTCGTCGCCGCTTCCTTCACCAGCTGCTGGCAAAAGGCTTCGGAGCGAATATCTCCCGGTATGGCAATCGCCTTACGACCTTCCGCTTCAATCAGTTTTATCACCTCTGCCGCATCCTGTTCTTCATCGGGCAGGTAATTTATCGCCACGTCGGCACCCTCACGCGCGTAAGCAATCGCCACCGCACGTCCAATCCCGGAATCGCCGCCGGTAATCAGCGCTTTACGACCGGTTAAACGACCAGTGCCACGATAGCTGGTTTCACCATGATCCGGGCGCGGTTCCATTTTTGCCGCCAGCCCAGGAAAATCCTGTAGTTGTTTTTTAAAGGGAGGTGTCGGATATTGATGGGTGAGCAGCGTTTTATTAGTCAATGAACTCATCTTAATCTCCATGTTCTTCGCTAGTGATTAATTAAGCCTGGCATAAATGTGATATATGTCACGTCAAAAAATGACCAATTGAAATTTTTCAGCTTAAGCGAGGCGGTATTATGGCTGCGGCGATGGAAATAAAAGGCGTGACTGGAATGAGAGGGGAGAGCAGAATAAGCGCAAGACGTCAGTCATATATCGTCATTGCACTTATTCAATTGCCAGTTGAACCTATTGGCATCCTTGTCGGTGAGGCGACTAGCGCGCCCGATGCGGCTTAAGAGCCTTTGTTACTACTTTTTCCGCCTTTTTTTCCGGCTTCGGAGGCTTTCTCAGGGTTGTCTTTAAAACTACCGCCGCCACTGCTTTGCCCACCTTTTTTACCCGCTTCAGATGCCTTTTGTTTATCATCTGCGAAGTTACCGGAACCGCCTCTATGCTCGGCCATAAAATGCCCTCATTCATGCATTGCGATTACATAATCGTGGATAGCGTCACACGTTATGTCCAGACTGCAGAATTAAGGTTAGTGCCACTGTGAATATTAACAAGCGCGGCGGCAGCGTATAAGTGGATTATCGAGTATTTTTTCGTATCTTATTTTTTAAGCAAATGAATTATGAAGGTTAATAATTAATTATTAATATAATCGAAGCGTATTTGACGCTTCGATTATCAATAAGGCCGATTAACTCGCAGGGATTTGAGTGAAATAGGTCCCGCTATAAGGTATGGGCAGGAAATCATTGAAGATTTGCTTTAACGTTTGCTCGGGTTCGACATCCGCGAACAGCTGAGGATAAAGTGTTTTTGCCATAAATTCCGTTGCCGCGATGTGCCAGGGGCTGAGGTAAAAATTCATCCAGATGACGGCGGAGTGGCCGTTACGTAGCGCGGCTAATTCACGCAATCCGTTTTGCTGCGAGGTCAGTTGGGCGAAGCTGCTTTGCACCGCTGGCAATGCCACTTCTGGCCCCAGCTTCAGCAAACCCTGCGCCTCGTTATCGCCAAATCCGGTGGCGAAGTAGTAATTAGGCTGCGCCGCAATCACCATTTCTTCACTCAAGCGACCAAACACGCCGTGCTGCGTTTTAGCCGCGATATTATCGCCGCCTGCGGCGTTTAACAGTTCGCCAAGGCTGCCGTTGATGGCGGTGACACAGCACTCATTACGGCGGCCAAGATGCAACTGCAACAACACTGAAGGCTTCGCGCCGTGATAACTGGCCAGCCGATCATGAATCACCTGCATATGTGCGTCATAAAAACGGTTAAAGGCCTGCGCGCGAGCCTGCTGATTCAGCACCTCGCCAAAAATCTCCACGCTGCGACGGGTATTCTTCAGCAGATGCACGCGCAGATCGATTTTCACCACCGGAATATGGGCGGCTTTCAGCATACTCACCAGGCGCAGATCGGCATCATCGTAGCGCGCCAGGCTCGGCAGGATCACCACATCCGGTTTGAGCGCCAGGATCTGCTCAGGATTGATGGCATTCGGGCCGCCTGAACCGAGGGAAGGGATTTTTAACATTTGCGGGAACTGGCGCGCAAAACTGTTCCACGTCTGGCTATCGTACTTTTTCAAATCCTGAGGCCAGGCAACGATATGCTGAAAAGGATTGCCCGGTTCCAGCAGCGCCAGCGTGTAGAGCATGCGACTTTCACCCAGCACAATGCGCTGCGGATGGTCAGGGATATCCACCTGATTACCGTCAATATCCGTGACGGTTTTTGCCAGCGCGGCGCTACTAAGCACCAGTAAGAAGCAGGCCAGAACAATCAGCATTGGCCCCCAGAGGGAAGGGGCGCGCCGGGCACCCGCTTTAACCACAGAATCAGAACTCAACGCTGGCCTCGACCATCAGGTTACAGGTTTCACCCTCACGCACGCGCAAATTGCCGCCGCTGGAGGTGTAATAGTGCTTGTTGAACAGGTTATTCAGATTCAACTTAAGTTGTGTCTTTTCACCAAACAACTGATTGTTCCAGGCGATAAAGCTGTCCGCCACCACGTAATCCGGCATCGTGAAGCTATTTTCAGGATCGCCCGCTCGCGAGCCGACATAGCGCGCGCCGCCACCGACGCGGAAATCACCGGGAATGCCGTTGATACTGAGGTTGTGGCTGAGATAGAGCGCGCCCGAATGACGCGGTGCATTTTGCAGCCGATTGCCATTGTTAGCAGAATTTACGCCATCATCAACAATCTCAGCCTTATCGTAGCTGTAGTTAGCGCTGAGATCCCAACCCGGCAACACTTCGCCGTTCAGCTCAAACTCTGCGCCACTGGAACGGGCTTTATCAATTGCCCGCGTTGAACCGTTAATGCTGAGCGACATGTCACGTTCATCAATGCGGTACAGCGCGACGCTGGCAAACAGCTTTGGCGAGATCTGCCATTTACTGCCGACTTCCCAGGTCGTGCCCTGTTCGGGTTTACCGACATTGCCGTCATCGTCCACATCGGTGGAAGGCGTAAAGGATTTGCTGACGCTGCTGTAAAGCGAGACATCAGGGGTGATTTTATAAATCAGACCCGCTTGTGGCAGGAATTTATTGCCTTCACTGTTCAGTGTTTCCACCACCGGGTCGAAGCCTTTTGACGCACGCTGCTCGTAATGCTGATAGCGTCCGCCAAATACCGCAATCCACTGTTCCGTCAGTGAAATACTGTCTTTAGCGTAAACCGAACGGCTATGAATGCGGTTCAGGTTATTGGCGTTGGCGGTGTTTTCCGAGGTGCTATTGGTGACCGGTGACAGGATATCGTATTGCGGATCGGTAAAGTTAAACCCGGTGTTGGATTTCCCTTGATACTGATGCGCGCGATAAGTCTGGTTCATCTCATAATCAGTCCCGATCACCACATCGTGGGTCATGCCCAACAGCTGTTGTGAACCGAGCAGATCCCATGAAACGTATTTCGTTTTGTGGTTAAAGCCACGGTTAGCATCAGCACGACGCGTGACAACGCCGGTGGTGGGGTTAATGGCGGTGACGCGCACTTCGTTGTTGTCGTATTGACGCTGATTCCAGCCAAAAGTGACGCGCGTGCTCCAGTCATCATTAAACTGCCAGTCATAGTGCGCATTAAGGGTTTTGTTGTGACCCCAGGCATGATTCGCCTTGTCGTCGAGACGATCTTTGTAGCCGATATCCAGCGGCTTGCCATTGATAAAGGCGGTGCCACGATCGTAGGGGATATCGTATTGATAATCTTCATAGCTCACGAAAAAGCTGGCTTTTTCACCGTACCACTGCAACGAAGGCGCGATCAGCGTATGTTTGTCGCTGCCAAAATTGCGCCAGTAATCCTGATTCTGCTTTTCGGCAATCAGGCGAAAGGCAAAGCCGTTGCCCAACGGGCCGGTGATATCAACGGTACCAGCGCCACCACCTTCGCTGGAGGAACGGCCGCTGACTTTGGTGTGCCAGTCATATTGCGGTTTTTTGCTCACCACGTTGATCACGCCGCCCGGATTTTGAATGCCATAGAGCAGGGATGCCGAGCCTTTTAGCACTTCGACGCGTTCGGTGGTGGCATCGAAGTTCAACCCCTGGCTGCTGCGAATGCCATCACGATAGATTGACCCATCAGAGTTGCTGCCAAATCCGCGACGCACAAAGCCATCTTCGGTGCCTGCCAGAGTATTGCCCTCTGTGACACCACTGACAAAGCGCATCGCATCAGTGAGATTAGCGGCTTGATAGTCTTCAAGCTGTTGTTGGGTCACCACACTCACCGATTGCGCTTCGTTCAGACGCGGCGTGGGCGTTTTGCTGGCGACGGAACTGCTGGTGGCGTTATAGCCTTGCGGGCGACTTTCCTGCGCGGACACCGTCAGGGTATTACTGCTTTCCGCTGCCAGACTGCCAGCTGCAGTGAAAACGCTGACACCGTATATTGCGGCGATAATGGCCGGATGGCATTGTGCTTTAACAGCGAAACTCTTGTTGTTATTCATTTAAATAAACCTGGTGTTGGTGCGGAATTAATCTCGTCCATGAAACGAAGCTAGGATTAAATTATTTTCAGCAGAGAAAAGTGCATGAAATAAGCATTCTCTGTGGATCGTGCGCCTTAAACTGAGATGGCGTGATGTTATTGAGAATCATTCAAACATGAAAGAGTGTAGTAGTAAACGGAAATAATGGCGTGGATACTACAGCAGAAAGAGAGTCCATCAACGCTATTTCCATTAGAGATTTAATTGTTATAAATGCAACAAAAACAGTTAGATAAATAGATTTCTTGCTGCAATCAAACGTTCCACCCCAAAGGAGCGATAGCGATCAGGGTGCTGGATTAAACAAGAAATATCACTACAATGCCGTGCCTAAATGGGGAACGAAATCACGCCCTGATGACAAACAGGTAAAAAGATGGCCATAAATAAAATTAAAAATCGGGTTGATGTATTAGGTGAACGCTATCGCGCACGCGCTCCGTCATTATCGTCCAGCCTTCAATCCGTCGCGCGATATATCCACGATAATCGTGAGGCAATATTAGATGCCACCGCCATGGAAATAGCGGATGCGACTCATACCTCAGATGCCACCGTGGTGCGTGCCGTTCAGGCATTGGGATTTGCCGGTTTGCGTGATTTGAAAACCACGTTGAAAGCCTGGTTTGGCCCGGCGATGAATTCAGAAGAGAAAATGAGCGCCACCGTCAGCGAGCTGTCGTGTGACATCAATTCGGGGATCGATTTCGTACTGGGTGGCCATAAACGCGCCTGCGATGCCCTCTCGGAACCTCACAATCGGCAAGCGGTGGCGCAGGCTGTCGCGATGTTGATCGACGCGCGTCAGGTAGCGCTCTTTGGCATTAATGCTTCAGGGATTTTGGCGGATTACAGCGCCCGCTTATTCACGCGCATTGGCATTCCTGCCGTCACGCTCAACCGTTCGGGCATTGCCCTCGCTGAACAGTTGATCACCTTACAGCGTGGTGATGTGCTGATCATGATGGCGCAGAAGTCTGCTCATAAAGAAGGGCTGACTACTCTGAAAGAGGCGAAGCGGCTGGGGATGCCGGTGATTTTGCTGACCAATGCCTTAGATTCAGCCTTCGCCAAAGAAGCGGATGTGATTATCAACGTGCCGCGCGGTGGGGAGAATGGTCGTATGCCTCTGCATGGCACCGTGCTGGTGTGTCTGGAGATGTTGATTTTGTCGGTGGCTTCAGCGACTTCATCGCGCACGGTAAAAACCATGAAACGCATTCAGGATCTCAATCGTTCACTGAAACCCACCGGTAAGAAATAGCGTTATTAATTGTCAGAGGTACTCGGCGCGGCGGGTTTGACCATTCCGCTGCGCGTGACAAGCCATACCGCCAGCACAATCAGCAATGCACCGCTTATAAAGCCCTGATTGATTTGCTCGTCCAGCACTAACCAGCCCCACAGGATGCCAAAAGGCGGAATCAGGAAGGTGACGGTGAGGGTGCGCAGGGGGCCAATATCGGCCAGCAAACGGAAATAGATGATGTAGGCCAGCGCAGTACAAATAAAGCCGACGGCCAAAATACAGGCCCAGACTTCAGGTATTTGCCAGTTCGCCGCCGGCGTTTGCGGGGCGCTGAAGGCAAAGAAAGGCAGCAGGAAAAGCGAGGCGCCCAACTGGCTACCGAACGCCACTTTCGTGGCATCAAGCCCGCCGCGCGAACCGATCCAGCGCTTGGCCAGAAAGCCGGCAAAACCGTAACAGGTGGTGGCGACCAGACAAGCCGCAATGCCAAGTATCAATGCGTGCGAGAGCACCCCTTCGCCAGTGGTGCTGATTAACATAATGCCGACAACACCGGCCACCATACCCAGCACTTTACTCACGGTCAGTTGTTCATTGAAGAACGCCGCACCAATCACGACACCCATTAACGGCGCAGTAGCGTTGAGTATTGCGGAGTAGCCTGCGGGCAGCACGCGAGCGGCAAGGCAATACATCAGGAAAGGTAATCCTGAGTTAATCACACCCAGCAACATTGCCCAACCCAGTTTGCCTTCGAAGCGACGCGGAATGCGCAGTACTGCCATCACGATGATTAAACCCAATGCGCCACATAACACGCGCAAAAAAGCCGTATTAATCGCACCCAGCGCGGGAACGGCAATACGCATAAAAAGAAAACTGGCTCCCCAGATAGCCGCCAGCAGCAAAAGTCGCAACGAGTCCGATGTTCGCATGGTTCAGATTCAATCATTAGAAAGATGGGCTGACATCATAGCAAAAATTCTTAACACTCAAAGCGATGTCGCGGTGCTATGTTACTTCGCTGGATAACAAAAAACGGCGAGGAAATGAATGCATTGGGAGTCTGAAAGGCTGCTGTATCGGCCGATTGAGCGCACGGATTTGCAGGCGCTTTTTCGCATCTATGGCGATGCACGAACACATCAATTTAACCCACGCGGGCCTTATCCAAGCCTTGATCATGCGCGAGAAGTGTTATTACGCAGAATCAAAGACCGCGCTATTCATGGTTTCGATGACTGGGTCATCATGGAGAAAAGCGATCCTCAACACGTGATTGGTTTCGGTGGCGTATTCGTCAGCGAATTCAACGGGCGCAGAACCAACAATCTGGGTTACCGTTTTGAACCGGATGCCTGGGGAAAAGGCTATGCGACAGAACTCGCGCATCGCGCCATCCGCCACGGTTTTGAAGATCTAAAACTGAAAGAAATTGTCGGTGTGGTGAGAGAAAACCACACCGCATCAAGCCGCGTACTGGAAAAGGTCGGGATGACTTTCCTCGAAAGGGTGTTTAATCCGCAAGATCCGCCCGCCAGTTTGATGTTCACCATCACACGCCAACAATGGAGAGAAAGAAATGGAACAGGTCATTAGAAAACTCACTGCAGAGGATTACGCACAGTGGAAATCGCTGTGGTTGGGCTATCTCGACTTTTATGTCAGTGAGGTCACGGAAGAGGTCACCAATACGACATTTCAACGATTGGTTGCGGAAGGCGAACCGATGCATTGTCTGGTGGCGGAGGAGCAGGGCAAATTGACTGGGCTGGTGCATTTTATTCGCCATCGCAGCACCTGGACCCTGGGTGACTATTGTTACCTGCAGGATCTGTTCGTCAGCCCAGACGGGCGTAAACAAGGCACGGGTCGCGCGTTGATCGCAGCGGTGAATGCTGCCGCTGAGGCATTGAACTGCTCGAAAGTGTATTGGATGACGCGCGAGAATAATTACCGCGCCCGAGCGCTGTATGATCAGGTCGCGACGAAGACGGATTTTGTGCAATACCGTGTTGCACCCTAATCAGCAATTTCACTCACACCGCTTGTCAATTCTTCCTACCATCCTGTACCATTTGGGAATCGATCATTTCCTAAATGGTATCTCCCTTAGCGCAAACTCAAATCTTGATACGAGAACGCGGCCAACCATGCCAACCAGGAACGATTATGTTTTCGACCTATCCGACCAAGAATTTGACCAATTAGGAAGTAACCATTTCCAATTCTAGGAGTAACGGATGAATGCCTCAGAATTAAAAATAACATCGCGCTGGTCACAACCTGTCACCAACCTGCCTGATTTTTCCCATCATTACGCCACCGTAGACGGTGTTCGCATCCACTACGTTAGCGGCGGCAACCCACAAGGTGAAACCCTGGTGCTGTTAGCCGGGTTCCCACAAAGCTGGTTTGCGTGGCGCAAGGTAATGGCTCTGCTTGGCGATCGTTACTTCATTATCGCGCCCGATCTCCCCGGTCAGGGGGATTCCGATAAGCCTTACAGCGGATATGACACCACTTCTCTGGCAGAAAAAGTACAGGGCCTGCTGCTGCAACTGAACATCCATCACTACTATCTTGCGGCGCATGATGTCGGTGCGTGGGTGGCCTGGCCGTTTGCCCTGCGTTATGCCAATCAGATAAAAAAACTTGCACTGCTTGACGCCGGCATTCCGGGCGTGACCTTGCCGGATGCGCTGCCTGCCACGCCCGATAAGGCCTGGAAAACCTGGCATTTCGCCTTCCATCTGCTGCCGGATCTGCCTGAAGCCTTAATTGCCGGGCGCGAAGAGATCTATCTGGATTGGTTCCTGAAACGCAAAGCCGTCAGCCCAATGGTGTTTGACGCGGAAGATATGGCGGAATATGTGCGCTTGTTGCAACAGAACGGGGCATTGCGCGCAGGCATGGCGGCCTATCGCGAAGTGAGCGTCTCGGCGGAACAAAACCGTGTATGGCTGCATGATAACGGCAAACTGACGGTGCCGTTGCTGGCGGTCAGTGCCGATCAGGGTTCGATCCCCGATATGGCGATTCCGCTTCAGGAGTTTGCGGCTGAGGTTTCAGGCATCAAAATCGCGCACTGCGGTCACTTCATCCCGGATGAGCAACCGCAGGCGCTGGCTGAGGCACTGCGCGAGTTTTTTAGTTAGTTGCGCAGACTGGCGATCTCCACACGTTGACCACTGGCAGATGAGCGCACCATCGCTTCAATGATTTGCTGATTCTCCAGGCCAAAGCGTAAATCCGGGAAACAACCGGCTTCGCTGCTGAGGCCTTTAATCAGGTCGTAAATTTCGATCACTTTCACATCGAAGTATCCCAGGCCACCGCCAGCGAAATCGAAGCCAAAGAAGCCTCCAAACTGCTCGACCTGAGAACCGGCATAAATGGTTTTAAAGCCACGATCGTGTTTCGCATCGCCATAACGTGCAATCTTCAGTTCGTTAAAGCGCTCACCGTCCATGATGATGGTGCCTTCGGTGCCCGAGATTTCCCAGGCAATGCCGAACACTTTTCCTGCGGAGATGCGTGAAGATTCAATCACGCCACCGGCGCGGTTCTCGAAAGTCACGAGCGCCTGGAACTGATCGTCGTTTTCCACTTTCAAACGCGCCGCCTGTTTATCTGCCTGGGCACCATAGCCTGAACCACCACCCGCCGCAGGGCGCGTGTCAATAAACAGCTGCTCCTGTCCTACCACGCTCTTGATTGGCCCCATCAAATATTGCGCCACGCTCACCACGTGTGAGCCTAAGTCACCGAGTGAGCCAGAACCGGCCTGTTCGCGTGAGCAACGCCAGCTCCATGGCAGCTCGGGATCGTTGAAAAATCCCTGATCGAACCAGCCACGGAAGCGTGTCGGTGTGCCGATGTCACCGCGATCGATCATCTGCTTCGCCAACTGCGCTGCCGGCGTTTTGATGTTATTGAACGCCATGATGGTTTTCACACCTGCTCGCTCAGCTTCCTGGGTCAGGGTTTGTGCTTCCTGCAACGAAACGGTGAGCGGCTTTTCGCAGTAGACATGTTTACCTGCACGAATCGCGGCCAGCGCCATGTCGAAGTGCATGCTATTAGGCGTGGTGATATCAACAATATCGATTTCAGGGTTGTTCACCAGCGACTGCCAGTCCGCCGTGCTTTGTTGAAAACCGTAGCGTCGAGCCGCTTCTTCGGCCAGTGCGGGCGTGACATCTGCCAGCGTATGCAGAACGGGTTGCAGCGCCAGGTTACGATACAGTAAACCCGCGCGGCGCCATGCATCGGCATGTGCCTGGCCCATAAAGCCTGAACCGATCAGGCCAACATTCAGTGTTTTTCCAGCCATCAGCGGCTCCTTAAGCGTTTGCAGGTAAAATGTGTTGGGCAACAAAACGTTGTGCGCGAGTCACGGTCTCCAATGGGGGCGCTTTCGCCGGATCCTGCTCGGCTTCCACCACCATCCAGCCCTGATAACCGCTGCGAGCGATAAACTCTGCCAGCGGCCGATAATCAATACCGCCGTCGCCTGGCACGGTAAACATCCCTGCGAGCACGGCTTCGTTGAAGGTCATACCGCTGGCCCGTACTTTTTGCAGGCGATCCAACCGCACATCTTTTAGATGGATGTGGCAAATGCGGTCGGCGAATTCCTCAATAAGTTGCGTATAGGAGAATCCGGCAGCGGTGGCGTGACCGGTATCCAGTAACAGGCCAACGGCGGGCGAACAGGCATTTATCAACGCACGGATTTCCGGCAGTGTTTCGGCCACCATCATGAGATGGTGGTGATAGGCGAGGCGTAAATCGTATCGATCAAACAGGGCTTCGGCAAAGCGGGAAAGGCGATCGGCATAGTCGGCGACCTGACTCTCCGGCAACAAACGTCGGGTGCTCAGTGGCACATCCAGCGCGTTGTCAGCCATCCAGCCGCATTCGCCGTACACCATCACGTTGGCGCCATTTTCCTGCAGCAGGGTGGCATGGTTGTGCACCGCATCCAGCTCCTGCTCAACGCTGCGTTCGGTGAGAAATCCGTCATGCCAGCCTGACACCAGCTGCAGTTGATGTTGTGCCAACAGCTGCTTCAATGCCCCGGGTTCGCGCGGGAATATGCGACTTAGCTCGACGCCCTGAAATCCGGCCTGTTTCGCTTCTTTCAAACAGTGTTCGGCCGAGGTCCCTGCGCCGAGGTATTGCAGCACTTCATTGACCCAGGAGAGTGGGCTGACGCCGAGTTGAGGTGCGGGGTGACCTGTGCGATAAAACGCTTCTTTGATCATCGGTTATATCCTGTAGGGGAGATAGCGATGAAATTAGCGGATGCGATGTGCAGCGGCGAGCGGTTATTTGACGTAAAACCATCAAAATTTGCAGGCTTAACGTCAAAAAAATATTGATGTGATTTTGGATGGAAATTGATGGGTTAACAGGGAGATAGAAAAGCAAGTCAATAGGGGTGGCCCTTAGAAGGCCACCCATCTGGACTCAGAACGACAGGGTGACGCCAGCGTAATAGGCGCGGCCCGGTTCGTTGTAAGTTGAAGCACCTTCATCTTCACGATAAATGCGCTTATCAAACAGGTTGTTAATACCCGCATTAGCACGCAAATTTTTAGTGATGTCGTAATTGAGGTTCAAGCCGACAATGGAATATGGCTTGATTTCACGTTGTGAAAGACCTCCAGGTCTTCCCTCAATAACTGTTTCTGCATTTTGGCGCGGTTTTTGGCGGCCATACTGCGTCCAGTTGATATTGGCGCTAAGGCTATCAGTTGCTTGCCACTCTAATTGTGAGTTGATAGTAAATTCAGGAATGACCGATAGAGGATTTCCGGTCTTCTTACTTTCTGAACGGAACATGTAAGTCGCATTAGACCGCCACTCAAGTGTGTCCGCAATCAATGGAATAGTCAGGTTCCCTTCCAGCCCCTCTACAATGGCTTTGCCTCCATTCTCCCACTGAAGCACGTTGTAAGTACCATTGGTGTAGACAACATCAGTACCGGATACAATTTTGTTTTTGTAATCGTTACGGAAGTAGGTGATACCCGCGACATAACCCGCGTGGTTAAACTCTAGTCCCACTTCTTTATTGACGCTCACTTCAGGATCGAGATTGTCATTCCCTAATAAATAACATTGGGATAGGCCAATTGGGCAGCCATTGCCACGTGTTGATAGCAGGTAGCCGGGAGTTGATTGATATAAGTTAGGCGCCTTGAATGCCCTCGCAATACCCGCTTTGAGCGTAAAATAGTCGCCCAATCCTTGCGAAATATTTAGGCTTGGACTCCAGTTAGCGCCAAAAGCATCATGATAATCAAAGCGTAAACCCGGAATAATTTCAGTGCTGTCAGTGGCGGCAATATTATCTTCAAAATAAAGAGAACTTATCGTGGCGGAGTTATTACTGCTGCGCTGAGACGGATCGCCTGAACTACCTGGCAAGTAAAGGTTTGTACTTGCAGATTGCATTGACGCAGGGTCATTAAGCTCATCGCGGTTCCATTCCGCTCCCAACGTCACGGTTTGGTCCACCAATAATTCCAGTGGGAAGTTTATTTCTCCGCCAGCACGATAACTTTCCAGACGACTGGTCGAATAAACATTACTGTTGATCATCCCTTCAACACTTCCGGCAGTGCCTTCTTTCAAGCGAGTGTTATTGGTCTTCTCGTAGTTGAAATTAATTTTGGATGTGCCCCAATCCCAGATACCGTTATGAGTGACGCCATAGCTCTGACGATATAAGCGGTTTGTTTCACTGCCGTACAGAGATTCAACTAAACCACCTGCACTGCTATTTCCATTGCTGTTCTGCGTGTCGCCCGCATAAATATTGCCCTGACGGCTATAGCCGTAGGAGAAATCAACGATCTGAGTAGGAGTGATTTTCCATGACAGTACACCGTTAATATCTTTATTACGTACCCCTTCCCGTCCCGCAGCATAAGAGCCGTTTTGAGCGGTATTGATATCATAAGCATCCGCATCGGTGCGGTTGATATTGCCATACAGACGCATGGTTAATGCATCGCCAGCCAGTGGGCCACTCAAATTGAAGTTGGCGCGACGCGTGTCACCCTCTTTACTGTTTTCGGGCTGATTGGTGAAAAGTGACAGTGATCCATGCCAGTCATTGGTCGGGCGTTTAGTGATGATGTTCACCACGCCGCCAGCCGCACCGGAACCGTAACGCGCGGCGGCTGGGCCGCGAATCACTTCAATACGTTCTACCATCTCCGCGGGCACCCAGTTGGTATCACCTCGCGAGTCACGTTCGCCACGCCAGCTGTAACGCACGGAGTTACGCGAACTGACCGGCACGCCATCTATCAGGATTAAGGTGTTTTCCGGGCCCATGCCGCGAATATCAATCTGGCGGTTGTTGCCACGACTACCGCTGGCCCCGTTACCGGTCAGGTTGACGCCCGGCATTTTGCGGATGATATCGGAGAGGTCGTTAACCGGTGGGCTTTTCTCAATGTCCTCAGCGGTAATAGTGGAAACGCCAGGCTGTTGTTTCAGACCCTGTTCTGCAGTGACGATCATTGATTCATCGTCAGCCAGTTTTTCCGGTGGTTCTGCGGCATAAGCAGGTGAGGTGAGCAAGGCTGCCACAATCAGTGCAAGAGGGCGCTTCCTGACATACAAAGTTACATTCACTTAAATCTTCTCCCTGAAGTATTAACATATGTAAGCAAATGCGCATGATAATGAGAATGTTTCTCATTGTATATGCGACAAACCGGCGTCTCCTTTTTTTCTCCATGATTGGTGCAAATTGCGGGGGAAACGTGAAGAAACGTAAAGCCAGAGTGACGTTTGTGCTTAAAAAACGTTGCGGAGGAAAAGCGTTCATCAAACTGTCATCAATTCCTTGCAAATCAGTAGACTAAAATCAGTGATAACGCACAGTAACTACATGGGAATCCATTTAGCTTCGAGCCTGCACCAAAAAGGGTGCCTGGGACTCTCATAAATCAAGGAGAAAGTGTGCGCCAGATCATACAAACCTTTACATTCCTGTTACTGATTTCGTTCACTATTCCTGTTGCCAGAGCCGCCGATAAGATGGATTTCTGGCTGCAACCTCAACATGGCGGCAACAGTTTTAATCGCATTCCACCCAATACTGCTTATTTCAATGCTCTCCACACTTACGGTGCCTCTTGGGTGCGGCTCTCCTGGGATAAATGGCCCACCAAACAGCGTGATTTTCTGCTGGGCAGTGCGGATCGCTACCAGGGATTAGTGGCGGAAGATGTCGCCACTTTGAGAAATGTGCTGGATAACGCTGAGGCAGCAGGGTTGAAAGTGGTGATTACGCCGCTTTCCTTACCCGGCATGCGCTGGTCACAAAATAATGGCGGACAGTTCGACGACCGGCTGTGGCAAGACAACGCTTTCTGGCAGCAAAGTGCCCGTTATTGGCGTGACCTTGCGGCTGCATTGCAAGACCACCCTGCAGTAGCGGCATACAACATCATTAATGAACCCGCACCGGAGAAAATGGGCGGTCTGGACGAACATGCGTCTGCCGCAACCATGAAAAGCTGGTATCTGCAGCACAAGGGTACCGCGCGGGATTTACCGGAGTTTTACCGCACCGTGATTGCGGCGATTCGCGAAGTCGATCAGCAGACGCCGGTGATGATCGACAGTGGCTGGTACGCTGCCGCCGATGCCTTCACGTATTGGCCACAGCCGCTCGAAGATAAACGGGTGTTATATAGCGTGCACATGTATGAGCCTTATTCCGCCACCAGTGCACCGAATGCCAAACGCAAAGCGCCCTGGCCTTACCCGGGTAAAGTCCCGTTTGCGGGATTGCAGCAACAGTGGGATGCACAACGCGTAGCAGAATATTTAGCGCTACCGTTTGAGTGGGCGAAATCGCACGATGTGGCCCGCCATCAAATGGTGGTTGGTGAGTTCGGTTGTGTCCGCACCTTACCAGGGTGCACGCAATATCTGGAGGATGTGTTAAAGGTGCTGGATCAGCAGCAGTCGCACTGGGCGTTTTACAGCTTCCGGGAAGACAGCTGGGATGGGATGGATTACGAATTGGGCGACAAGAAAGTACCGTGGCAATACTGGCAGGCTGCGGAGCAAAATTTACCCGATACCGTTCCACGCCATGCGACGAAAGAGTTTGAGCCTATACGCAAACGTTTAGAACGATAAAATCTTGTTAAGAAGAAAACGTTCATAAGCCATGGTAAAAGCAGGCTGTTGAATACCTGACTAAATCTGAATACCTCACTTCAAACCGCGCCATCGCTGGCGCGGTCATCCCCGTCACCACGGGCGCCGAGTTCTATTCCCGAAATCTGGCAATAGATATCCGTTTTTCGCATTTGTGATCGCTGCACATCTTACTGAGAATGGCTGCGGGACGTTCTGAGGATGACAATTTCTTTCCGCTGTGAGGTGAGAAAGAAGAAAAATACATCGCTACCTCAACGCCTTTTCCCGACAGGGAAACATTTATATATATCAGGAGAAGGTTCCAGTGAAACTCGCCAAAGGTATCACCTTGCTTGCACTTGCATTGAGTGCACACACCGCGTTTGCCGCCGATCAATCCGTCCCGACTGACAGTTCACTCCATGTTAAGGCCGACCCGGCACTGAAAAGCCTGCTGCCGGCGGATGTGGTTAAGCGCGGCTACATCGTGGCAGGAACCAATCCCAACACGCCGCCGACCACTTTCTATAAAGAAGACAACAAAACCCTGGCCGGACGTGAAATTGACGTGATGAACGCCGTGGGCGAACGCTTAGGGATCCAGGTCCAGTGGCGGGACACCGGCGGTTTCGACAATATCATTCCCGGCCTGAAAACCGGTCGTTACGATGTGGCACTCTCCAATATCAACGCCACCGCGACCCGCGCCAAAATTATCGATTTCGTGAGCTATTACGATGCCAGCCTGTTGGGCATTATTTCGCGAAAAGATGCCAATGTGGCACCGTTCAAAACCCTTGACGCCGTGTGCGGCCTGGAAGTTGGCGCAGGTTCAGGCACCACGCAGGTGACGCGTCTGGAAGAAGCCAGCAAAGCCTGTGAAGCCGCGGGTAAAAAACCGATCAAAGTATCCGTATTCCCGGATCGTCCAGCCGGTGTTCAGGCCGTGGTCAGCGGTCGCGTACCGATGTTCCTCGGCCCGTACGAAGGTCTGCTGTGGCAGGCGAAGGTGATTAAACCTATCACCCTGAGCGGCGAAATCACCGTGCATGACGCGCCTGTTTCTGTGGCTTTCCCGAAAGATTCTGCGCTTGAGCCTGCGGTGCAAGCGGCACTTAACTCGCTGATCAAAGATGGTAGCTACCAGAAGATCCTCGACAACTGGGGCATCGGTTTTGGCGCGGTTAAAGAATCCAAACGTAACCAGGAAATCTTTCAATGAGTGATGTACGTGACCACACCGATGATTTGAAAATTGTCGGCAAACGTTACTACGGACGCTGGCTGAGTGCGCTGGTGGTGCTGTTGTGCGTCGTGGCAATGGCGCACTCGATGATTAACAATCCACGCTTCGAATGGAGCGTGATTGCGGAAAATTTCACCGGCGAATCGATCCTGCAGGGCGTATTAATGACGCTGCAACTGACGGCGATTTCGGTGGTGCTGGGCTTTGCGTTTGGTACGGTGCTGGCGCTGATGCGCCTCTCATCCAACCCCGTGCTGGTGGGCGTGAGTTGGTTCTATACCTGGTTCTTCCGGGGTGTGCCGATGCTGGTGCAGCTGTTCCTGTGGTACAACATTGCCGCGCTCTATCCAACGATTTCACTCTCTATTCCCGGATTGGGCGAGCTGTGGAGTACCCAGTCTAATGCGTTGGTGAGTCCATTCAGTGCGGCAGTGATCGCGCTGGTGATGCATCAATCTGCCTATGCCGCAGAAATTGTGCGTGCCGGTATCCAAAGCGTGGGAAACGGACAACTGGAAGCCGCACGTGCGCTGGGTTACCGCCCCGCGCAGATTTTCCGACACACGGTGTTGCCACAGGCGATGCGCGCCATCATGCCACCTGCCGGTAATGAAATTATCGGTCAGTTGAAAACCACGGCCGTCGTGTCAGTCATTTCGCTGCAAGACGTGTTGTTTTCCGCGCAGATCATCTATCAGCGTACCTATGAAGTGATCCCGCTGCTGCTGGTGGCGACGCTGTGGTATCTGCTGATGACCTCGGTACTGTCGATTGGTCAGTTCTACGTTGAACGCTATTTTGGTCGTGGCGTTACGCGTCGTGAAAAACGCAGCCTGTTTAAATCCTTGCCGGGCTTTAGCGCGCAAAAACCTGAAAGGAGCGTAAGCAATGGCTGAAGCGATCGCCTTACGTAAAGTCACTAAACGCTTCTCTGGCGTCACGATTCTGGACGAAGTGAATCTCGATATTCCTGCCGGTTCTGTCACGGTCATTCTTGGGCCTTCTGGTTCGGGGAAATCCACTTTGCTGCGCTGCATCAACCACCTGGAAAAACTGGATGGCGGCACCATTCGTATTGGTGGCGAAATCATTGGCTACAAGCAGAAAGGCCAGGCGCTGCATGAGTTAAGCAGCAGTGAGATTGCGCGTCAGCGTGCGCAAATTGGCATGGTGTTCCAGCAGTTCAACCTGTTCCCGCATCGCACGGTGTTACAGAACATCGTTGATGCACCGATGCGCGTGAAAAAGCAGAACCGCCAACAGGCGACCAGCAAAGCGCTGTCACTGCTTAAGCAGGTGGGGCTGGCAGGGCGCGAAGAGGAGTGGCCGCAGAATCTTTCCGGCGGACAGCAACAGCGTGTGGCCATTGCGCGCGCGCTGGCGATGGACCCGGGTGTGATGCTGTTCGATGAGCCGACATCGGCACTGGATCCAGAACTGGTGGGCGAAGTGTTGCAAGTGATTAAGCAACTGGCGCACTCCGGCATCACCATGGTGATTGTGACGCACGAGATTGGTTTCGCGCGCGAGGTTGCCGACAACATTGTCTTTATGGAAGACGGCAAAATCGTGGCGGCCGGACCGACTAAGCAAGTCCTCGACGACCCGGAAAACGGGCGCGTAAGAAACTTTATTGCAACGGTGCTTTAAGCACCGTTTTTCATTTTTGATAGCCAGGAACAGTGATGACGCAAAAACCGGTAATGCACAGCGCCCACTGGGGCGCTTTTCATGCCCAGCAATCGGGCGACCAGCTCACTATCGAACCCTTTAAAGGCGATCCCGATCCCAGCCCGCTGCTGCAAAATTTCCGCACCGCTTTAAATCATCCGGCACGCGTCTCGCGCCCGATGGTGCGTCGTGGCTGGCTGGAAGAGGGCCCCGGCCCCGATCAGCGCCGGGGCAATGACGAATACGTTGCGGTTAGCTGGGAGCAGGCTTACGAATTAGTGGCGCGTGAATTGAAGCGCGTGGGCGACACTTATGGCCCAGAGGGCATTTTTGGCGGTTCTTATGGCTGGTCGAGCGCCGGACGTTTTCACCATGCGCAAAGCCAGGTACACCGATTCCTGAACACCACGCTGGGCGGCTATGTGCGTTCGGTAAACAGCTACAGTTCCGGCTCTGCTTCGGTGCTGCTGCCACATATCGTCGGCGACATGAACGAGATTGCGCGGCGCGGCGTGAGCTGGGAAGAGATTGCTCAGCACAGTGAAATCGTCATCGCCTTTGGCGGTCTGGCGCTGAAAAACTCGCAGGTGGCGAGCGGTGGATTAAGTGAACACACCGAGCGCGGTTTTATGAAGCAGGCTGCACAACGCGGCACACGTTTTATCTCAGTAAGCCCATTGAAAAGCGATCTACCCGACGAAGCCAAAGGGGAGTGGCTGGCCTTGCGTCCAGGCACCGATGCCGCCTTTATTCTCGGTGTTCTGTCCGTATTGATTGAAGAACAGCTAACGGATGAAGCCTTCCTCAGTCGCTATACCGTGGGTTGGCCGGAAATGGTCGCTTATATCCGTGGTGAAGAAGATGGCACGCGACGCGATGCCGCCTGGGCGGCAGAGATCTGCGGCGTCAGCGCGGCCTTTATCGCTGATTTTGCCCGTCACTTACCCGGTAAGCGTGTGCTGGTCACCGTTGCGCATGCGCTGCAACGTTCGGAGCACGGCGAACAACCGGTGTGGCTTGGGCTGGTACTGGCCGCGGCGCTGGGCCAACCGGGTTTACCGGGCGGCGGTTACACCTATGCGCTGGGCGCGTTGGGTCATTACGGTAAGCATCACAACCTGGTAAGTTTCCCGGCTTTACCGCAGGGCAAGAATGGCATTGATCGCCTGATCCCGGTGGCGCGCATCTCAGACATGTTGCTCAATCCAGGTAAGCCGTTCGACTACAATG
The DNA here is from genome assembly GCF_009829935.1 of Pantoea sp. Seng. Classification (NCBI taxonomy): domain Bacteria; kingdom Pseudomonadati; phylum Pseudomonadota; class Gammaproteobacteria; order Enterobacterales; family Erwiniaceae; genus Pantoea; species Pantoea sp. Seng. Next base: position 250,151 of record NZ_SZZV01000006.1, read on the forward strand.
GCCGCCGCTTAACCTATCCGCATATTCGTCTGGCTTACTGGGCGGGCGGTAATCCGTTCCACCACCATCAGGATTTAGCGCGACTCCGTCAGGCATTTTGTCAGCTGGATACGCTGATTGTGCATGAGATTGCGTGGACGGCCAGTGCACGGCATGCCGATATCGTGTTGCCCGCGACCATGACGCTGGAGCGAGAAGATATCGGCGGTGCGCCAACCGATCGCCATCTGTTTGCTATGCAGCCGGTCGCGCAACCGCACGGCGAAGCCAAAGACGATTACGCCATTTTTGCTGAGCTGGCGCGCAGGCTGGGACGTGAAGAGGCGTTTACCGAAGGTCGCGATACGCGTGGCTGGCTGAAACACCATTACGCACAGTTGCAGCAAAAGCTGGCAACGCATCAGGTCGACATTCCCGATTTTGAACAATTCTGGCAGCAGGGCGTGCTGGAATTGCCGCAGCTTAAAGACGGTGGACGGATGATGAATGCCTTCCGCGCCGATCCGGATGCTGCACCACTGCCAACGCCGAGCGGGAAAATCGAAATCTACTCGGCGACGATTGCCAGTTTCGATTATGAAAACTGCCCCGGACATCCGGTGTGGCGAGAGCCGCAGCAAAAGCCCGATGCCGACCATCCGTTCTGGCTCATTGCCAATCAGCCCGCGACGCGTTTGCACAGTCAGCTGGATTTCGGTGATTACAGCCTGAGTGGCAAACGTGATGGACGTGAGGTATGCAGCCTGAATCTGGATGATGCGGCATCGCTGGGCATTCAAGACGGCGAGATTATTGAGCTTTACAACCAGCGAGGTCACGTACTCGCCAGCGCGCGTGTAACCGACACGGTGATGCCCGGCGTGGTGCAGCTCCCGACGGGTGCCTGGTACGATCCCGTCGATCCCACCGCACTGCGTCCGCTATGTCGTCACGGGAACCCCAATGTGCTGACGCTGGATATTGGCACATCGTCGCTGACGCAGGGCTGCAGTGGTCAAATCACCGTGGTGCAGGTTCGCAAATACGCCGGAGAATTGACGCCGGTGCAGGCATTTATCCCGCCGCAAGGTTAGCGTTCTCAATGGGCGGCCGCATGGCCGCCCCAGAACATTAATCTTCTAACTGCAACCACATTACGCGCAGACGATGCCCATCAGGATCGATAGCCGTGAAGGTGTAGCCAAAATCCATCTCGGTCGGTGACTGTACAATGGTGATCTCACGGAACTCGCCCCATTCGTTGTAGAGGAAATCGACGTCGGCTTTGTGCTGCACTTTAAAAGTGATTTCACCGTTGGCCGTAAAATGTTGCGTCTCCACCGGCGGTTGAACGGTGTATTTCGACCACAAACCCAGTTTGAATCCATTCTCAAAAACAAACATCGCAAAAGTGGGCGTGACATTAATCGGCTTGATATCGAACAGCGATGCATAAAAGTCAGCGCTTTTGACGACGTTCGGTACATAAAGGATGGTCATATCAGCAGTAAACATGGTTTTTTCTCCTTGTGGGTTTACGGCTGCATAGTACGAGGCGGCTGTGACAAATTCTGTCAGTAGCCGCAGCCACGCTGGAAAGTGGGTCAGTTAAGAGTGGCGAGGCTTTACACGGAAGTCGCTAATTCAATCTCTGAGCCTGGCGTCGCCGGGAGTCAATCATTGACAAACCCTGTGTGCTAATGGTTGTATTGCGCAACCAATTTGGCAAGGTACCGTAAATGACTACTGAACTTCAAAACATAAAAAACATCCGTGTGTCATCACGTTTAATGGTGCGAGAACTGGGTTTTATGAACCAAAATCTGGCTGCAACGGATTATCCTCCCTCAGCCGTTCACGCCATGCTTGAAGTTGAACTTCATGGCTCAATGACAGCGGCTCAACTGGTGCAGATTTTAGGGCTGGAGAAGTCCAGCGTCAGCCGCATGCTCGCTAAACTCGTTGAAGCCGGAGAACTTGAAGAAAGTCCATGTTCAGAAGACGCGAGGACCAAGCGACTGAGCCTCACCGGGAAGGGTAAAGATACCGTGCAGAGCATCAATGCTTACGCTGACCAACGAGTAGCAGCAGCGCTCAGAAAACTCGATCCCTTTACTCAGGACGCTATATCACAGGGCCTATCGTCATACGCCAGCGCGTTGAAAGCCTGTCGGGAAAACACCGCAGGGCAAGTGCAAAATAACGTCAAGATAGTCTCGGGTTATCATGCAGGTATGATTGGTCGTATTACAGAAATGCATGGCAGCTTTTACGCCAGAGAGCATCACTTCGGCCATTTCTTTGAAGCGAAGGTTGCTGCCGGTCTGGCTGATTTTGCGTTGCGACTGGAAAAACCCTGTAATCAGATTTGGCTGGCAATGTTGAATGAACGCATTGTCGGGTCAGTTGCCATTGACGGTGAAGATCTGGGAAATAATGAGGCGCATCTGCGCTGGTTCATCCTTGAAGACGGGTGTCGTGGTAGCGGATTGGGCAGAAAACTGATTTCAGAAGCGACGAGATTTTGTGATGAACAGAAATTCGCTTCAGTACAGTTATGGACGTTTAATCAACTTACCGCGGCCAGACGATTGTACGAATCATTTGGATTTGAATTGTCAAAAGAATGGGAGGGCGATCAGTGGGGAAGCCCCCTTACTGAGCAACAGTTCAGCAGAAAAATCGTTTAGGCATGCTGGATTATCGACACAGTTTTGACAGTTTTTTTCTGGATGGGTTACCAGCGAATATCTCTTTGCCAAAATTACCGCTGTAGGACGTGCTCGCTTTAACAGCATCTGTCAGGAGCATTACGTGAACTTTTAGTCGCGCTCGCGCTCAATATCCTGATAATACACACAGGATTTAATTTATTGAACGCTGTAAACGGAGAGATGAAATGGTCAATGACTACTTTGCACCACCCCCAATGGGTATGACGCCAGAACAACACAAGCGAACCATCGCTGTGGCGGCCGCTTTAGCGGTGGCGAAGGAATCCGTCAGCGCTTCAACCTCTGCCAGCGGTTCAAAAGCGTCGTGGGATCTTCAGGCGGTAGCGAATGAAATTTCTAATCTGGCTGATGCCATTCAGGACGCCCTGGAACCTGAAGACGAGATGTAAAGCCAGCGAACCCTCACATGACGGTGTTTTAAACCGTTTTGTGAGGGGCGAAATTTTTTTATTTTTCTCTGCATCCAGTTGGCCCCCTCCTTACGTATATCCCGTTGTGAGCAAATTCTTCGCTCCCCTACAACGAGGATTTATGATGAAAAAGCTAATCACCACCGCAGTCATCTCTGGCGCGCTGATGTTCTCCGCCACGACTTTCGCAGCCATGAACTCTGATTCTGTCATGGTTGGCGGTGCCGCTATGTATCCGCAGAAAAACATCATTGAAAATGCACTCAATTCTAAAGATCACACTACGTTAGTGGCCGCAGTGAAGGCAGCAGGTTTAGTGGAAACACTCGAAGGAAAAGGGCCTTTCACTGTGTTCGCGCCAACCAACGCCGCGTTTGCGAAATTGCCTGCTGGCACCGTGGATAATTTGGTAAAACCAGAAAACAAAGCCAAATTGACCAGCATCCTGACCTACCATGTCGTGGCCGGTAAATACGATATGAAAGCGCTGGAGATGAAAATTAAACAAGGTGGCGGTCATGCGGAACTGAAAACCGTTAACGGTCAGCCTTTATGGATTATGAGCAACGGTCCTCACAATATTCAGTTGAAAGATGGCATGGGTAATGTGGCCAATATCAGCACTTATGATGTGAACCAGAAAAATGGTGTGATCGACGTCATCGACACCGTCCTGATGCCTAAGTAATTGTCTATACTCGGAAGGCATTTCAATGCCTTCCGGGAAAAACATGGATAACGTTTTGGCTCAACAGCAGGTGAAATTATTGCGGGCGATTGCGCAAGGCGATCGCCCGGCATTTGAACAACTGTATCGACTCACTTCTCCGCATTTGTTTGCAGTTGCATTGCGCACTTTACGCCAGCCAGCCTGGGCAGAAGAAGTGCTGCATGATTGCTTCCTCACCATCTGGAACCGAGCCGACAGCTATGATGCCGCACTCAGTGCCCCCATGACATGGATGACGCATATTGTGCGTAACCGCTGTATCGACTGGTTGCGCAGTGGGCAGGCGCGTGAAGCGCTGGCGTCAGAGGAATACAGTGACAGTACTCAGGAAACGGATGCTGATAATACAGAGCAGCCATTTGATGATTCGCAGGCGGCCCGTTTACAACATTGCTTGCAGCACCTTAGCAGTGAGCAACGGCAAAGTGTGACGCTGGCTTACTATCAGGGGATGTCGCACAGCGATATTGCCGCCTGGTTACAACAGCCGGTAGGGTCAGTGAAAAGTTGGATCCGTCGTGCGATGGAGCATCTTCGGGAGTGCGTGGGCCTATGAACAACAACAAGCAACATGATGACGCGCTCGCGGCCGAATATGCATTGGGAACACTGCGCGGCAATGCCCGTTTGCGCTTTGAACGGCGGCTACAGCAGGAACCTGAACTCGCCGCGAAAGTCGCCAGCTGGCAGACGATGTTAACCGGATTAGATACGCACTTGCGGCCTCAAACACCGCCTGAACGCGTCTGGAAAAAGATCACGTTAAGCCTGCCGGCTAAAACTCCGGTTAAACGCGCCAATCCTTACCTGGGTTGGCTGGTTGCTGCGGGTCTGGCGGCCATTACGCTGGTCTCTTATTACAACTATCGCCCGGAAGAATTCGCACCGCTGATTATTCTCGGTGATGCGCAGCAGCAGGGGCAGTGGGTGGTGAGCCGCAGTAGCGATAGCCGCTATCTGCAACTCGCGCCGCTGAAACCCGTTGCCATTGCGACAGCTAACAGTCTGCAGCTATGGCTGATCCCTGCCGGCAAACAGCCGGTTTCATTAGGGCTGCTGGCAAACAATTCAGCCACTCGGATCGAGATGGATCAAAAAACGCTGGCAGCAGGGACAACGATTGCGATCAGTCTTGAACCTCAAGGCGGTTCGCCAACGGGGTTGCCAACAGGGCCGGTTTTGTACAGTGGCTTACTTTAGCGCGGCCTCTACTTTTTTGCTGGCGAGAACATCGCCAGTTTTGGGCAGCTCACCTGTTCAATATGCTGGTGGTAGCCAGACTGATCCTTCTTCTTCAGGGCATCAGCGGCGTTCACAATCGCATCGTGATTCTCTGAGCTATTCAGAAACACCTGCTTAATGCGTTCATTCGGTATCTCTTGCGCCAGATGGCAGTGCGCGCGCAGATCGGTGATGATCTGCTGCTCTCGTAATGCGTAGGACAGGTTGCTGTAGGGTGACTTAGCCACAGAAATAAATGAAACCATGACCAGCAATGAGCAAGAGCCAATTTTCCAGAACATAGTGCCTCCGTTGAGGGTGCTGAGGCTTTAGCAGTGTGCTAAAGCTGCGGCGATGCTATGCATTGAAGCGTGGTCGATGATCAGTGGTTTCGAAAGTTTTTTTCATGGTTATCAGAGATAGCGCAAAACAAAATGAAATACTGCTCGTTGTGGGCTTCAAACATCATGCCTCACGATAGCCATTCTGTTCCCGCAACTGGTGGTAATCCTTCCAGCGCTTAAGTAATTGAAAACGCGTTCCAGGATACACCTCATCACTCGCCTGAATTTCTTCAATACGATCAACGCGGAAGTTGCGAAAATCCTGGCGCAACTCACACCAGCCGCACAGTAAGCGGACGCGATCGAAATAGCCCAGCACCACCGGCCAAATCACCCGGGTTGAAGTGGCGTCTTTCAGATCTTTGTATCGTAAGGTGATCTTGTTGCGCGTATGGATTGCCTGGCGAATTTCGGGCAGATGAGTTTCAAACAGCACTTCACCACGTGTGGCAACCAGCAGCGATTGATGATCGAGCGCGTGAGATAAATGTTCCGGCAATACGGCGTGGATTTTAGCCAGCGCATGTTGTGCGGCAGATTTCAATTCGGCATCGGTATGGCGACTGACCCAGTCCAACCCCAACGCCAGCGCATCGAGTTCATGGCGCGAGAACATCAGCGGCGGGAGATGGCCATCTGATTTCAACAAATAACCTAAACCCGCGCTGCCCTCGATTTCCACGCCTTGCTGCTGCAAGCTGATAATGTCGCGATAGACGGTGCGCACACTTACGCTGAGTTGCTCCGCAAGATGCTGCGCAGTCACCGGATAGCGGTGACAACGTAACAATTGTACAAGCTCCATCAGTCGCTGGGTTTTGGTCATGGTGTGTGCCTAAGCTAAGAGTCTGGCAGTCAGGAGCAGTCCAGCCGCACGCACCAGAGTTGACTCCAGCGCAAGTGCGGCGACCTGTAGATTAATACGGCACTCGTCATCCCGATAGACGCAACTTCGTCTGTAATGTGGTGAACTAAAAGCGCTGCAACGGACGTGATATTAAACGCGTAATAACTGCTGCAGCACTGCCAGATCAGCGGTTGTCTGCAATGCGCTGCTTTGCAGCACCTGTTGCCGTCGCTCGCCCGATTCCTGACGCAGTGCCAGACGCAATTTACCTTCAACGTCCACACCATCGGCCAGCGATTGCTGACGGGTGCGTCGCTGTTGCAGCCGAGTGCCATCGCGCAAGGTAAGAGTGACCAGATGAAAACGTAATGCGGGATTAATGGCATCTGGCGGTGCGGTGTCGTCAGGTTCTCGTCTCACTTTCGCTGCCAGTGGCATCACAGCATGATTAAGATCGCCTTCCGCAAAATCTTCCAGCCGCAGATCGTTATAAATCAGCATTGCGGCAATCACGTATTCCAGACTGAAACGCGCTTCAATCCCATTGGTGGGCGATGTGACGGAAGCGGCAATATCGCCCCCTGGCGGGAAAGCTACGCTGATATCGGTGATGTTATCCAGCAGCGCTTCCAGCGAATTGCCGTTGGCTAACCAGCCATCACGCAGAATGCGCGCGGCTTCCGCTGCGCTATGCGTTCCGGCGCAGGTCGGGAAGGGTTTGTACTCCAGACCCGGCGTCACGATGCGCCACGGCTTGCCCCAATGCGCGACCAATTTTTCAGGTTGAGCTGCGCCGTTGCTGCTGGCCGCAAGGAAAGCCTCAACCACGCCATCCTGTTTGCCATCGAAACCGGCCAGCGTCAGCTGGGCTGCAGTAACCGCACGTTCCGCCGCTAAACCCGCGTGGAGCGGTTTGACAGCGGAACCGAACTGCGCACGCAGCCCGCTGGCCTGGGTGGTGGCGATACCGATTAGCGTGGCAGTTGCGCTGACCTCCAGTTTCAGGAGACGCGCCAGCGCGGCGGCGGCGGCAATGGTGCCCAGCGTCGCGGTGTTGTGATGACCTAACGCATAATGCTGCTGGCTGGCGGCCAACCCTAGTCGTCCGGCCATTTCCACACCGATGGCGTAAGCATCAAGGAAATCATCAATCGCTGCCGCCTGTTGCTGCTGCCAGGCAAACAGGGCAGGCAAAATCACCACGCTGGGATGACCGCGAAAATCAGCGTGGAAATCATCGTAATCCAGCGCGTGAGCGGCATAACCAAGCAGCAACGCCTGAGAACGTGGGCCGCCATCGCCATAAACGGTTCGTAGTGCCGGCAAGCCGCTATCCGGCACCTGGCCTTGCAGCACCGGCCAGCTGACAGCGAGAAAATCCTTTACCCCTTCGCGCGCGGCTTCACGTGCAGCGGCATCGGGTTGGCTATGAACGATAAGTTCAGCGAGGGCAGCGGTGATACTCATTGTGGCGCCACACTGTTCAGTGCCGCGACGGCGAGATTGGCCAGGTAACGTGAGGTCGGCAGCAGCACATCATCGTTAATACGAAATGCCGGATGATGCAGCGCATAAGGTTCACCGGTGCCAATCATCATAAAGGCACCTGGCAACTGTTGTTGATAGAAAGCAAAATCTTCACCAATCGGGCTGGCCTCTACCACGCGCGCTTCAAAGCCGCTGGCCGCTGCCTGTTGCAGCGCGAAATCGGCCCAGTGTGCATCATTCACCACCGACGGTGGACCTGCATGCCAATTGAACTCAACGTTGGCAGCAAAGGCCGCGCCAATTCCCTGCACGATCTCGCGGAAGCGTTGCTCCAGTCGCTCGCGCGTCTCCTGTGAGAATGAACGCACCGTGCCTTCCAGCCACGCGCTGTCCGGGATGACGTTCCAGGTACTGCCGCTGTGAATCTGGGTGATCGATACCACTGCATTGTCGCCGGAAGGCGCATTACGGCTGATCAGCGTTTGCGCCGCAGAAACAATTTGCGCGGCGATCACAATCGGATCGTTGCCCTGATGCGGTTTCGCAGCGTGGCTACCGGTGCCGATGATCTTGATATCAAAGCGGTCGACGGCGGCGGTCAGTGGGCCGGCTTTGCTGCCAATCACGCCCGGTGGTAATGAAGGATCGTTATGAATGCCGAAAATAGTTATCGCATCCTGCAGTGCGCCGGTAGCAATCACATCCGGCGCGCCCTGGCCGGTTTCTTCGGCGGCCTGGAACAGAATACGTACGCGGCCCGATAAATTCGCTTCCTGCTGTTTCAGCAGAATCGCCGCGCCTAAGGCTGCGGAACTGTGGAAGTCGTGGCCGCACGCGTGCATCACCCCCGGACGTTCTGAACGGAACGTGACATCAGACTGCTCTTCAATCGGCAGTGCATCAATGTCGGAACGCAGCACGATCAATGGCCCAACAACAGGACCTATCTCAGCCACCAATCCGGTTTTCAGCGGAAGATCCAACACGCGAATCTGGTGCTGATCCAGTTGCTGGCGAATACGCGCGGTGGTTTCAAACTCTTCATTGGAGAGTTCTGGAAAACGGTGTAACTCATGGCGGAAGGCAATCAAATGTTGACCCAATGCGCTCTCATCAAAACTCATTATTTGCTTCCTTGTTGTTCGGCCTGACGTGTCATCCACGCATCATGCGCGCTGTCATCCAGCACTTTCTTCATATATTGGGTGATGTGGCCTTTGTCGAGATCGGTGGTATGCATCAACTGGAAGCCGCGTTTTTTATACATCTCGATTAGCCACGGATGGCTGGTGGCGGTGCCCAGTGATACCGCAGGTGCGCGCAGTTTGCCTAGCAGGATCTCGTGTTCCAGCCGGTCCTGTACCTGGCGGCCATACTGTTTGCCGGGATAATCGGGATGGGCACCGAACCAGCCAATATGCGGCAGACCAAACGGGCCTGGCAGCGGCCCCCACGGATAGCGCACGGTGACTGAGGAAACCATCACACCTTCCGCGTAGAGCGCATAAACGCCGTGGCTTTGCAGGTGACGCAGCGTCTTTTCACGGTCTGCTGTGGCGGCATCAAATTTGATGCCCAGTGCCAGCGTCGGCGCATAGGCGGCGTGCATCAGCGCCTGATAGGTTTCAACCTCATCTTCTCTAACCTGACGAAATTCAAGTGACATAACTATCCCCGGAAAAACCGCCTGGAAGCGGTAAATTGAATGCAGATTGAGCAGCGCATAGCGGTTGAAAAAGCGCAATTTAAAGTGCTAATTCAAAATACCCAGCGTGCTAAGCAACTCAGAATATCAGTAATGCCTTGTGCTTCTATATGTGAAAAATGACTAAGCTAATGCGAATTTGTGAAAATGAAATGGCGGCTTTTCCATTGCTTATATCGCGATTTACCGTAGTATGCATAAATTACATAGCGCTATAACTATTTCGCATTAACCCCATGAAATAAAATAACTTTTCTCGTTATAGCCTTATTCTTAATCAGGGTGACGACGTGTTAGCGATCAAATCTCCGCGTGCTTATGCACATGAAGCTGGCCTGCGTAAGCGTGCTGGTGAATTTATCAAACCTTATGCCACACATATCCGCATTTTCACTTCTCCCCATGCCTGGCAAGCGGTTAACCCGGAATTAAGCCAGAGTTTAGAAACCAACGGTATCCGCTGGGAGTTGGAGTATCTGCACGGTGAATGCACCGATGCCGTGATCGAAGCGCTCAAAACCAACGTTGAGCAACAGCAAGCAGAACTGCTGTTTGCCGTGGGCGGTGGGCGCGTACTGGATGCCGCTAAAGCGGTGGGTAGCCAGTTACCGGATCTGAAGGTGATTAACTTCGCTACTTTGGCGGCGACCTGCGCTGCATGGTCACCGGTTGCCATCATTTATAACGAGCAGGGCGGCCACGTGCGCAGCCAGCCGCTGGGGAAAATGCCGGAGCTGGTGCTGGTGGACAGTGAAGTGATCGCCTGCAGCGATGTGCGCTATCTCAAAGCGGGTATTGTCGATGCGCTGGCGAAGTATTACGAATTTGCCCCTTACCTGCGCAGTAACCCGCACGATCTGGCGCTCGATCTCAAAGTAATGACGGCGCAACGAGCGCTGGATGTTTATCGCCAACTGGGTGAAGCCGCCGTCAGCGCCAATGAAAAACAGCAAGTCACGCCGGAGTTGGTGAAGGTGATTGATGCCAACATCGTACTGGCAGGCCTGGCGAACAGCGTGCGCGATCAACTTCCCACCCCCGGCTTTGCTCATGCCATTCATAACCGTCTGACGCACCAGCCTGAGCTGCATCATTGGCTGCACGGCGAGAAGGTTGGCTACAGCCTGCTGGTGCAATCGCTGATTGAACACGATGGTGTGCCTGATGCAGAACTGCTGGCACTGCTGCGTCAGTACGCGATGCCATTGACGCTGGCGCCGCTGACCGGCGAGCGCGCGGCGGCGATACGCACGATTGCAGAACAGATTAAATTTCCGGCGGCCAGCGCTGAACGTCTGCCGTTCCGCATTCATGCGGATGCGTTAGAACAGGCGCTGCTGGCAACCGAAAACCGTTTCTAACTTTTACTCTTTTATCGACCAGGACAACTTCATGGCTACTGCACAACCACAACGCATCCGCTTGGGCCTCTTCGTACAACCAGTCGGACAACACGTCAGCGGCTGGCGTCTCACGGAAAAACTCGGCGATCCCACTGACATTGACTGGCTGATCACCATCGCAAAAAAAGCCGAAGCGGGTAAATTCGATCTGTTCTTCGTCGGTGATGCGCTGGCGACCAGCATGTACCGTTTGCCTTCGACCATGGCGCGCCTTGAGCCGCTAACCATGTTGTCGGCGCTGGCGGTGAACACCAAACGTATTGGCCTGGCAGCGACGGCATCCACCACTTTTAGCGATCCATTCACCATGGCTCGCAGCTTCTCGTCGCTGGATCACATCAGCCGTGGTCGCGCAGCGTGGAACGTGGTGACGTCGTTCTCCACCGACGTGGCGCGTAACTTTAGCCGCAGCGATATGCCAAACCACGCCGAGCGCTATGCACGTGCACGTGAGTTCCTCGAAGTGACCAACAAGCTGTGGGAAGGTTGGGAAGCGGGGGCGGTACAACCGAACAAAGAGACCGGTGAATACTTCGTTAATGACAAAATTAAGTCGATTGATCATGACGGCGAGCACTTCCAGGTACAGGGTCCGCTGAACATCACGCGTTCTCCGCAGGGACGTCCGGTGATCATCGAAGCCGGTTCATCTGCAGACGGTCAAAAACTGGCGGCCGAAACCGCCGAAGTGATCTTCACCGCTGCCGCCAGTCTGGAAGAGGCGCAAACCTTCTACCGCTCGCAGAAAGATCAGGTGATTGCCGCCGGGCGTAATCCGGATCATGTGGTGATCATGCCGGGCGTGATGCCGATTGTCGGACGTACCCGTGAAGAAGCCAAAGCTCTGTGGAAAGAGCTGAACACGCTAGTGGATATCGAAAACGGTCTGCGTCAGCTGTCGCTGCGTTTCAGCATGGATCTGAGCCAGTATCCGCTGGATGGTCCGGTTCCTGAAGTGCCGCTCGGCGAAGGTAACCAGAGCCGCGTCAAATTAATGACGGATATGGCGAAGCGCGAAAACCTGACCTTGCGTGAGCTGGCCGCCGTGGCAGCCGGTTCGCGTGGCCATCGCGTGATTGTCGGCACCGCAGAAGACATCGCCGATGACTTTGAGCTGTGGCTGAAAGAGGGCGGAGCCGATGGTTTCAACATCATGCCTGCCATCATGTCAGAGCAACTGGATCTGTTCGTCGAGCTGGTGATCCCGGAACTGCGTCGCCGTGGTCTGTTCCGCGATGATTACGAATTCGCCACGCTGCGCGAGAACCTCGGTTTGCCCGCGCTGTAAACCATTTAGGAGCTGAACATGGTCACCTTATCAAAGCGTGTGCAGTCTGTGTCGCTCTCTGCCAATGCCGCGGCGCGTCAGTTGACGCGCCAGCTGAAAGAGCAGGGCGTGGATATTCTGGATCTCACCACCGGTGAGCCGGATTTTGATACGCCACAGCACATCCGTGATGCTGCCGTTGAAGCTATGAATAATGGTGAGACGCGCTATACGCCGACCAATGGCACCACGCCGCTGCGTAAAGCGGTGCAGGCCAAACTGGCACGTGAAAATCAGCTGGATTATGCGTTGGGGCAGATTTGTATCGCCAACGGGGCGAAGCAGATCATCTTCAACGCCTTCGCCGCCACCTTGAATGACGGCGATGAGGTGATTGTGCCGGTGCCATACTGGCCGACGTTCCCGGATAGCGTGCGTTTTAACGGCGGCGACGCGGTGCTGCTGGAGTGCCCGCTGGAGCAAGAGTACAAGCTGCAGCCGCTGCAGCTGGCGCAAGCGATCACCGACAAAACCCGCTGGCTGGTGCTGAATAATCCCGGCAATCCATCCGGTGCGGTGTATAACGCAGCAGAATTAACTGCACTGGCAGCGGTGCTACGTGACCATCCCAACGTATGGATCATGCTGGATGAACTGTATGAACACATTCTGTTTGATGGACGTGAACACGTCAGCTTGTTGCAGGTAGCGCCAGATTTAGCCGAGCGCATTCTGCTGGTGGGCGGCGTATCGAAAACCTATGCCATGACAGGCTGGCGCATCGGCTTTGGTGCCGGTCCGCAAGCGCTGATTGATGCCATGGTGGTAGTGCAGTCGCAGAACAGTTCTGGTGCCTGCGCCATCAGTCAGGCGGCAGCGGTAGCGGCGCTGAACGGCGGCCTGGATTTCCTGCCACCGCAACGTGCGGCCTATCAGGCGCGTCGCGATGCGATTATGGCGCAGCTAAGCCCGGTTGAAGGCATTGAGGTGTTGAATCCCGAAGGGGCGTTCTTTATCTTCTGTCGCTGTGCTGGCCTGTTGGGCAAATCGCGTGCTGATGAACGTACGCTGGAAAGCGAACAGGATGTGCTGAATTATCTGCTGGAGAGCGGCGTATCTGGCGTAGCGGGCAGTGCGTATGGCTTGTCACCGTATTTCCGTTTGTCGATTGCCACGGATATTGAAAGCGTGCGCGAAGCCGGAAAACGCATTGCGGCAGCCTGTGCAGTGTTGAAATAGGGATTTAATCGGTCGCCAGGAATGGCGACCCTACAATATCCATGCGGATCGTTTAAATCAGAAACTCATCCATCGAACCGCCCGCATCTAATACGGATTTGATCGGTGAAGGTGTACGACCCTGACCAGTCCAGAATTTTTCCTGACCGTTTTCGTCGGTGAACTTATATTTCGCCGGACGTGGAGCGCGTTTCGCTTTCGGTTTGGTTTCGCTCTGGTTTAATTTCGTTAATTCACTAATATCGATGCCATCATTCAGCAGCATCTCTTTATACAGCGCCAGTTTTTCTTCTTTTTCGCGCTGAGCGGCATTATTCGCTTCCGCTTCTTCACGGCGTTCTGCAACCACCACGGCGAACTTTTCCAGCATTTCGTCTAATACCGCAATCTCAACATCACGCGCATGGGCACGCAGCGTACGAAGATTGTTCAATGCTTTGAGTGCATCGCTCATGAATAAACCCTTATAACTTATATAACGAAGATGAGAGGGGGGCATTCTACGTTAATTTTAATCAAATGAAAATATTACCCATAATGCAGAATTGTCCGGAAAATAAGCTTTCAGCAGAGTGGTGTCAATATCGAGCAATAAGACATAAAGCAGATATTTCACTCAAGCCAGTCGAGGGTGTAGCCGCGGAAAATAGCGGCTACAAGGAGATAAATATATTCTATAGACTGCGATAAAACGGGAAGCAACCGGTGATCAGTGCGACCACTAATAATACAATTGAGGTGATAAACGACCAACGCAGCGTGAACCGTTGTGTCTGTGCATAATCCAGTTTCAGCATGCCGACCAATAAATAGGTCGAGGCAACCAGTGGGCTGAGAATATGAACCGGCTGACCGACTAATGCCGCGCGAGCCATTTCAATCGGTTCGATACCGTAGTGTCCGGCAGCCTGCACCAGCACCGGCAGCATGCCGAAATAGAACACATCGTTCGATACCATCCAGGTGACGGGAATACTGATCAAGGCAGTAATCACCGCCAGATAAGGGCCGAGTGCAGCGGGAATAGTGTGCACAATCGCCTGTGCCAGCGCGTTCGCCATACCGGTTTCAGCAAAAATGCCGGTAAACACCGCCGCAGCGAAAATCAATCCGGCTACGGCAAGGATGGCGGGCGCATGGCGGCCGATCTGCTCCTGCTGTTGGCTCAGTTGCGGATAATTGACAACGAACATGATGGCGGTGGCCAGCATAAACAGATACGCCATGGGCATCACATCCAGAACCAGGAAGGTCATCAATGCAATGGTCAGCGCCCAGTTAAACCAGAAACGCCAGGCCACGCAGTGTTTCTCTTCAAACTGCAGCACGGCAGGTTCCACCGGGACATGCGGCTGGAAACCCAGACGTTTGCGTTCACTTCTGCCGAGCATCACCGCCAGGATAAAAGTCCATGCCACGCAGGCCAGCAGCGGAAAAAGCAGCGGTACAAACAGAGCAGAGACGTCAGCCTGAACGGCGGCGGCCGCACGCGCCGTGGGTCCACCCCACGGGAACATATTGCCCAGCCCGGTGCACTGTAATAGCAGAGCGGCAACGCTGAGCTTTGATAATCCGATGCGTTCATATATCGGCATAAACGCGGAAAGCACGATCATATATACGGTCGCGCCATCACCATCCAGGGCAACAATAAAGCCAAGCAGTGCGGTGCCGACAAATATTTTCACCGGATCGCCATCGACTGCAGAAACGATTCTTTTAATAATCGGATCAAACATCCCAGCATCCGTTACGCTCATAAAATAGAGCATCGCGAATATCAACATGACGCCAGTGGGCGCAACGGTACGCAATCCTTTGATCACCATGGCACCCATATCCGCGCCATGGCCAGATAACAATGCGAATAGCGTGGGGATAAGGATTAATGCAGTCAGAGCGGAAAGCTTTTTGCTCATTAATAAGCCAATAAAGCAGATTATCATAAGCAGACTGATGATCAGCAGCATGACGAGGGTTCCTGTCCAGAGGGATAGAGCACGTTTGTGGGTAGCAAACGCAATGTGTTCGGAATAAATAAAAAACAGCGAATGATTATTTATTGTTCAAATTAACCTTCTGCAACCTCGTCTATCTGGCAATATTATCCAGCGTTTTTTTCGGCAGGCACAAGGTTAGGTATACGCGAAAGTTGTGCGTAACCTCTTAGTTTTAATAAATTTAAAATAGCGAACGGTGATGATTTATCTGGGTGTTATTTCCTCCTGTTTATCAATAAAGAGATCGTTGAATAAGCGCGGCGTGACTACCGCGCTAAATAGCTTTAATCGGCACGTTATGGCTTATTGATGATCCCGCGGCGAAGGCTTAATCGGTAACGGCAGACGGTACAGCTTCACCGGATATTCCACGGTTGACGGTTTGCCGCCGGTGGTCGCAGGCGTGCGATTGATCTGTCCGGACGGCATCCACAGTGCGCCGTCAGATACCCACATCGCGTCAATCCACACCAGGCGGGGATCCTGCACCACGGTAGTGACTTTGCCATCGGGCGCAATACGTTTAATGCTGCGGGTATTGATATCCGACGCATAGATATTGCCTTCGGCATCAATGGCCGTTCCGCCGGTGCTCCAGGTTTCGCGTACTTTCTCCGCATGCTTCGCCACTTCTGCAGCCGATAGGGCACTGTCGTTCAGATAACGGGTTTCAATGCGAGCCAGCGGCCCCGGGATCGCCTGGTAATAGAGCCATTTGCCATCCGGCGAAACTTCCAGCTGATCGAGACCCACGCGTTTTTCACGGCCATCGCGCAGAATCAACTTCTTGCCATCTGCATAAATCGGCTGATGATCAATCGAGAGAGGGTGATTATCCAGCACCCGCCAGCTTTTGCCACTTTTCAGGTTCAGCACCACTAATCCCACCGCACCCGGATCGGTGATATAGGCGAAATCACCATTAAAACGCACATCATCCAGATAGCTGGTGGGTTGCAGCGTCGGTGCCTTGAACACATAGCTGTTCAACACTTTGCCAGTGGCCAGGCTAATGTGGACCAGCTTAGCGCCACCGGGCACGGCCTGATCGCCAGTACCAATTCCTTTATTGCCCGAATCCATCACCCACAGATTGCCATCCGGGCCGATACGCAACGCATTCACGTGGTAGAAATGATGCTCCGGATCGTTAGCGTTCCACTGGTTCCAGCTGTCATCGGGAAACGCTCTCAGCTGATTGTTGATCACTTCTGCCAGTTGCAGACCCGTCCCTTCCGATTGCGTTAACGAGGCGAACAGACGGTTGTCATGACTGACGGTAATGCCATTCCACACGCGTGGTGAGGTGGCGACCTGCTCCAGACGACTGTCCTGTTGCGTTGGCAACGTCACGGGCAGCGTGTCTTGTGCCAAAACCTGGGCGCTGCTGGCCAAAGCGATCATCGTAACCAGTGCTTTCAGTGAATGTTTCATCCTTTACTCCCTTGTTAAGCGCCACAAGGTGACGCGAACAGCGTGTTGCTCTGTTGTTAATGTCATTCCATCCTGGCAGCGTAGAGTGATAAATTATATTCTCTGAATTTTATCAATTGATTCCTGGTGGGAATGAATGGAACTGAAAGATCTGCATTATCTGCTGGCGGTGAAGGAAACAGGACATCTGGGTAAGGCGGCGCAATCCCTTGGTATCACTCAGCCCGCCTTAACCAAATGTCTGCAACGTCTGGAGAAGTTTTACGCCACGCGGTTAATTCTCAAGTTGGGGCGTGGGATGCAACTCACCGAAGCGGGACTACTACTTTGTGAACGTGCTCAAAAAGTCGTGCACATGATGCAGGTCACCCGACAGGATTTACAGGCGCTGGGTGCGGGAACGGCGGGCGTGATCCGGTTGGGCGTGGCGGCCACGGCAGCGGAATTTATGCTACCGGTACTGAGTAAGGACTTGTTGCACAAAGCTCCCACCGCCAGACTCGAAGTGACGGTCGGGATGAATGATTTGCTGCAAAAGTTACTGCGTGAGAACAAGGTCGATCTGATTCTTGGTTTTCTGCCACAGGGGAACAGCGAGTTTATTACCCGTCCGCTGATTGAGGATCCGGTGGTGATTGCCGCCAGTCGTCACCATCCGCTGGCGAACATTCATCCGACGCCTGAACAGCTTGATGAATATAACTGGTTGTTACCTTCCGATAACGTCGCGACGCGTCAGTGGCTGGAACAACGCTTGCGCAGCGGTGGCTATGCGGCGCCGCGCGCGCAAATGGAAAGTAATACGCTGTCCCCGCTGCGCGCCGTGCTGGCGCAAACCCAGTTGTTGAGTTTTCTTTCCCGCCGCTTATTAAAAGGTGAGGGCGGTGAGTTGATTGAAATTCCACTGCCGCTGGTCATGATGCCGCGTACCTTTGGCTGGCAATTCCGCTCACTCAGTGAGCTTTCCCCCGCGTCACGTCTTCTGGTGGATTTGGCGGAAAAACGCTGGCCCTGGTGATCCGTTGAATACCATCACGACGAGAACCTGTGATTTATCACAGGTTTGCTCCAATAATCTGCGTGATAATGTCCGAAAATAACCCACCTGTATTATTAATCATTGAAGAATAAGGAAATATCCAAATGTAAAATTGCCGGATAACCGGTAACAATTTCTTGCAATAGTAATCTTAATGCGTATATTTCTCATTTGCTTTCTTAACGGCATTTTTACGGTCGTTCTGTTTGTGCCAGGACGGCACGGTCGGGAAATACCTCATCCTGATATTCCTTTTCAGCACGTTATTTATGGCTGGATCTAACAGACGTCAGCAGCTATGCCGCCAACACAAAATAACGATAAGTTGATTGAGGAATATTATGTCTTTCAAAGAAAAGCGCGTCAGGGAATCAGGCCGTGCACCGCAACGTGCATTGCGTATCTCTGTACTGGCAATGATGGTAGCGTCAGGTATTGCCCAGGCCGCGGATAGCACCAAAACAGAACAAACTCTGACTGTGGATGCCAGCGCCAGCAGCGATGCGCAAGAGCAGGCAGCAAAAGATTACAGCGTCCCGGTCACCCGTGCCGGTACCAAAATGGCATTGACCGCACGTGATATTCCGCAATCGGTCAGCATTGTCAGCAAGCAGCGTATGCAAGATCAGCAGCTGCAATCCCTGAATGACGTACTGTCGAATACCACCGGTATTAGAGGCGTCAGCAGCGATATGGATCGTACGAACTACTACTCACGCGGTTTCATCATCGATAACTACATGGTTGATGGCATACCTACCGCTTTTGCATCACGCTGGAACCTGGGCGATGCCCAAACCGATATGGCGTTGTACGAGCGCGTTGAAGTGGTGCGCGGTGCCACCGGCCTGTTGACCGGCCCAGGTAACCCGTCAGCTTCCATCAACATGGTGCGTAAGCACGCCGACAGCAAAGAGTTCACCGGGAATCTGGAAGCGAGCTACGGCAGCTGGGATAAACAGCGCTATGTCGCCGATCTCTCTGCGCCGCTGTCGCCTGAAAGCAACGTGCGTGGTCGTGTAGTCGCAGGTTACGAAGATAAAAACAGCTTTATCGAGCGCTATGGTTTCGAGAAGAAGTTCATTTACGGTGTGGTGGATGCTGACCTGACCGACAAAACCAAGCTGTCTATGGGTTATGAATTTACCCAGGTCGATACCGACTCCCCAATGTGGAGTGGTTCGCCGCGTTGGTATACTGACGGTTCACAAACGCATCTACGTCGCGGGTACAACACTTCGCCAGAGTGGGCTTACAATAACAAAGAAAACAAAAAGGTCTTTGTTAACCTGCAGCAGAACTTCGATAACGGCTGGAACATTACGCTTAACGGCACACACAATGAGATGTTCCTCGACAGTAAGCAGCTCTACATTGATGGCTATTTCGATAAGAACACCGGTATCGGCACCTCGCCATATGCTAATTACCCTGTTGTAGGCGGCACTGGATACAACACCGGTAAACGTAAAGTCGATGCCGTCGATGCGTTCGCCAGCGGCCCGTATGAATTGTTAGGTCGCCAACATGAACTGATGGTGGGTGTGAATTACAGCCGTCAGGATAATAAATACTACAGCGCGTGGGCAAATATTTCGCCGGCCGAGCTGGGCAATTTCAATAACTTCAATGGCAACTTCCCGGAAACCGACTGGAATCCACGTGAGCCGGCATCAGACACGCAATTAGTACGTCAGAAATCCGCTTATGTCGCTACTCGCCTTTCACTGGCCGATCCGCTACATGTTATTTTAGGTGCGCGTTATACCAACTGGAATCGTGAGACGCTGAGTGCAGAGATGGAGAAGAACAACACGACACCTTACGGCGGTGTGATTTGGGACTTCTATGATAACTGGTCAGCTTACGCTAGCTATACCTCAGTATTCCAGCCACAAGATTATCAGGATGCTTCGGGTGGTTACCTTTCACCTGTCATTGGTAAGAACTATGAAGCTGGTGTTAAGTCTGATTGGTTGAACAGCCGTCTGACCACTTCAATTTCAGTATTCCGTTCAGAACTGGACAACGTTGCGGAAGCAACTGGGGCGACCAACCCGGATACCGGTAATGCCATCTACGTTGGTAAGAGTGGCGTAGTCAGCCGTGGCGTCGAGTTCGAAGTGAACGGTGCGCTGACGGATAACTGGCAGATGACCTTCGGTGGCACCACCTATGTGGCTGAAGACCGTGATGGTGAGAACTACAACTCACAGCTGCCACGCACCTCGTTCAACCTGTTCACCAGCTATCGTCTGCCGATGCTAGATCAGCTGACGCTGGGCGGCGGTGTGAACTGGCAGTCGAAGACGTACAAAGACGTTGGCGCACCGGACGGCAATGGCACCTGGCGCGCACGTCAGGGCAGCTATGCGTTGGTTGATCTTTTCGCACGTTACGACGTGACGAAAAACCTGAGCGTGCAGGGAAATCTGAACAACCTGTTCGACAAAGAGTATGACGAAAACGTCGGTAGTGGCGGCATCGTTTATGGCGAACCTCGTAGCTTCTCGGTGACTGCGTCTTACCGTTTCTGATTTCAACCAACCGGGCACGCAGCGATGGGTGCTCTGCCAGGATTCACGTGGGTGTTCGTGAGTTAATGGCAGGGGCGGCAAGGATGCCGGCCCGGCGTTGTTCGCATCAGACTTGATAAATTATCAACATCCCGCCGCAATATAATCCCCGTTCGCACTGATCGGTACCACGGTTAAAAACAGCACCAGCGCAAATAAGATCAGCAAAGCGCCTCCGGCAATACGTACCATCCCCAGTATTTGGTGCGTGCGTGGCGATGACTCAGCCAACCACAATTCTCCCGCGCGATGACGGAAATGGCGAACAAACAGGGCCAGCGCAACCAGCGCCATGCCGGTGCCGAGTGCCATGGTCATCACCGCAAACATGCCCCAACGGGTAATACCAATCACGCTAGCAAACAGCAGCACTGTGAGTGCGCCGCTGCAAGGGCGTGCGCCCGTGGCAATAATAATGCCGATCCACGCTTTCCAGTTATCCACTGATTCCGTAATTATGCCGTGATGATGGCCACAGCCGTCATGATGCTGCTCATGCTCATGCTCATGCTCATGCTCATGCTCATGCTCATGCTCATCTTGATGCTGATGCTGATGCTGATGCTGATGCTGATCTTGGTGCAGATGTTGATGTTGGTACAGATGCTTATTGCGACCTCGCCAGGCTTGCACCATCATCATCACGCCGAGCGCGGCGATAAACAGCGCGCTGGCTTTTTCCAGATACCAGCGACTAGTGCTGAGATCGCCAGTCGTCAGGTTAAAGCCAACGGCCAGGATAAACACAAAGGCGATGGCGCTGAGGCCCTGCACCAGGCTGCCAAGAAACGGCACGGTGAGGGCGACACCACGCGGCGGTTGATGAGTAGTGAGCCAGGTGGTGACGATAAATTTGCCATGTCCAGGGCCAACCGCGTGCAAAATGCCATAAATAAAGGTCACGCCAATCAACCACAACCCCGCGCTGTATTGCCCGCTATTGATTTGCAGCAGATGCGTCACCAGCAGGCGGTGGAGTTGGATCTGCGTTTGCAGTGACCAGGCGAGAAACGCCGTCCATTGAGAAAAAAGCACGGCGAGCGCGGCAAAAATTGCCAGCGCTACAAGAGTAAATCCATTTTTAGTGGCAGTCATAGCTATCAGATATCGCGGCCCTTAAAACGGACAGCATGCAGGATTTTAGTGCGATTTTATAGGGTGTAAGGCGGAAGTAATCTGGGCGCTCCAATAGCCATTAAACGTGAAAACACAGGTTGGTGATGCTGGAAGCAGCAACCTGGCTCAAAAGCATCAGTGCCCATGTCACCTGCGCAAACGTAACGTTATGAAGTATTCTTTACAGCAGCCAGGGCGGTTTTGCCCACGGAAGTGAAAATGGCATCACTCTGCGGGGTGTGAATGCGACCACACAACACATTACGATAGTGACGTTGTAACGGATGGTGGCGCGTTAACGCATGATTACCAATGTTTTCCACCATCAGCTCAACGGCACGGATGGCATTTTCTGTCACCACCTGTTTGATCTGTGCTGTATGGCCGCTAGCCACTTGACCGCGTGCGGCACTGTTAAGTAGCGTGTGATTAGTGAACAGCAGTGTATCAATCTGTCCGACTAACTCCTGAAAACGTGGCAAGGATGCCAGCGGTGCACCGAGGTTGGCAGGAGCGCGCTGTTGTAAAAAGCCGATAAACCAGTCGCGTGCACTTTGAGCAATCGCGTCATACAGCGAGCCGAGCAGCACCGCCAGCCACACAGACTCTTCTTCATTTAACCCTGCTTTCGGTATGCTCCAGGGTGCAACGCTGACTGCGTGATTGAGCGGAATGAGCACCTCATCTAACACAACGCGATGGCTACAGGTGCCGCGCATTCCCAGATGATCCCATTCATCGACGATTTGGATGCCTGGCGCATCGGCGGCCACCAGATAACCGCCGACCAGCGGATCGACATCATCACTGCTGGCCCAGACGAGAAACCAGCTCAGCCCATAGCTGCCGGTGGAGTAAATCTTCTCGCCACTGATGCGCCAGCCCTCGGCGGTTCTTCGCGCTCGGGTTGCGGGCAAACCGCCACGCGCAGGCGTACCCAGTTCCGGCTCGACGCGCAGCGCATTGATTAACGCGCCCTCGGTTACCACGCTGCTCGCCACCGTCGCGCGCACACTTACGGGCCAATCAGATTCCTCACTCAGCCTCCGCGTATTGAGATACTGCATGATCAGAATCAGTGCTGCGGAGGGTTCGCCGCGCGCGACTGCCTGAATGATCGCCTGACAATCGCGTAAATCGCCACCACCGCCGCCTGCGGAGACGGGCAAAGCGAAATACAACAATCCAAGTTGTTGCAGATGAGCAAAAGCCGCGCGCGGAAATTCACCGCTTTGATCAACTTCTTCAGCATGTTCAGCCAATCGTTCGGTGAGGGCTGGCAATATTTCAGCTAGAAAAAGTGTGTTATTTGCCATTGAGAAAACCTTTTTTATCGATGAATAACATAGGGTCGATTGTTTCCTGATATGGCAAGGCTGTAAAAGCAATAAAACCGCACAACACATGCGTAATCGGCATAATTACACAGCTGGTTGCGCTGTTAATTAACGATTAATCTGCCTGCTTCTGAAATGAATTATTACAACGCTCACTCTTTCACCTGTATATATTTTTGGGAGTAAAATCATGCCAGAAAATTATTTACTTTCGCGTCGTCGCTTTCTTGGGTATTCCGCCGCAGCGATGATGGCGTCTACTTTACCAGGGCGCAGTTTCGCCGAAGATCAGATGCACAATATGCCGATGTCCGGCGACCTGTTGCAGGGTGGTGCGGGTAAGTGGGCACTGGCGAAACCCACGCACATTCGCCTCGCGGTGAACCTTAATGCCATTTGCCTGGCACCGGTTGTGGTGGCCGATCAACATAATTTCTTCAAAGCTCACAACCTTGAAGTGGAATTCGTCAACTTTGGCAATTCCACCGAATTATTGCTGGAGTCGATTGCCACGGGGAAAGCGGAAGCCGCCATCGGCATGGCACTGCGCTGGTTAAAAGCGCTGGAGCAGGGCTTCGATGTGAAACTCACCGCAGGCACGCACGGTGGCTGCATGCGCTTATTAGCGCGCAGTGACGGTCCCGCCACGCTGGAGCAGCTAAAAGGCAAAACCATCGGCGTTACCGATATGGCGGGCGCAGATAAGAACTTCTTTTCACTGATGCTGAAAAAGCACGGCGTCGATCCCAATACCGACGTGAACTGGCGTGTATTCCCCCAAGATTTGCTGCCAATGGTGTTGGAGAAAGGGGAAATTCAGGCCGCCAGCGGTTCAGATCCGATTATGTGGCGCCTGGCGCAGAAGCCGGGCTATCGCGAAGTCGGTACTAATTTGATGGATGAGTACGCCAACCTGAGTTGCTGTGTGGTGGGCACGCGTGGCGGTTTGATTCGCGAACAGCCAGAGGTGGCTGCCGCGATTACCCATGCCATCCTGCAAGCGCACGCCTATGCTGCGCAGCATCCCGAAGCGATCGGTAGCGAGTTCAACGGTCAGGCGCTGAATACCACGCCGCAGGAGATCGCCAGCGTACTGAAAACCCATACCCATGGGCACTATTCGGTGGGCAATGCCTTCGTCAAAGAGATCGATGTTTATGCGCGGGATTTGAAGGCTATTAAAGTGCTGCGGCCAGAAACCGATCCGCTGCTGTTCGCTAAGGGTATCACCAGCAATGTGCTGGTGTGAGGGGCGATCTTATAACGCGCAATTTGATGTGGCGGAGTGATTTATCGCGCATTCATCGAGCAGCGTTGTTGCTCAGGAATGCGCCATAAATGACATGGTGATAAAGAAAACCCGGCGAATCAGGCAATCTTTTGTGATGTCTGAATCGCATTTGCTAGCTTGAAAGTCTCAGCAGGCAGCTGATGCGCAAACAACTGCGTCGACAGGTAGCTGCTGCCGCCATCTGCCAACAAAACCACGATACGCTTGCCGTGATTCTCCGGCCGCGCCGCCACCTGTTCTGCCGCCCACAATACGGCCCCGGAAGAGTCACCCACCAACACGCCTTCGCTGAGCGCCAGTTGACGTGCCGCCGCATACGCTTGCCAGGTTTCTACGGCGATCACTTCGTCATACACTCGGTGGTCCAGATTCGCCGGGATGCGTTCGGGCGGCTGATTGCTAAAGGCGTGCACCCCGGTGATCTCGAGCGGTTCCGGACGCAATTCGCTGGGTTGTGAACCCACGCCAGGCTCCACCGCGATCACCTGCAGGCTTGGGTACTGCTGTTTGAGATAGCGTCCGGTTCCCGACAGTGTGCCGCCGGTTCCCACTGCCGCAATAAAGATATCCAGCTTGCCGCCGCTGTCGCGCCAGATCTCTGGCCCGGTAGTCTGAACGTGCACGGCCGGGTTGGCGGGATTCTCCAGCTGTAACAAAAAATGGACTTCCGGCTCCGCAGCGGTGACCTTTTCCGCCAGCCATTTGGTGGCGGCGACAAAATCGCCATTGCTGGCTTCATAAAACTCTCGGAAGCCCTCAATGGTGCTGAACGGCACCACTTCAGCACCGTAAGCCTGAATCAGTTGCGTGCGTTCGATGCTAACAAAATCATTGATATAGACGCGGAATTTATAGCCCTTAGCGGCGGCAATCGCCGCCAATCCAATCCCGGTATTGCCGCTGGTGGTTTCAACCAGCGTGTCACCAGGCTGAATGGTGCCGTTGCGCTCAGCGGCTTCGATCATGCTGAGTGCGATGCGATCCTTGACGCTGTGATTAGGATTAAACAGCTCCAGTTTGGCGATCACTTCGGCCTGAATCTCTTGTTGCTGGGCATAACGCGAGAGCCGCAGCAGCGGGGTATTGCCAATCAGTTCGGTGATTGACGAGGAAATTTTTGCAACCATAGTTCACCTCTGTGGTGGAGTAGTCTGCCTGGGCGTCATGATTGACGCACCATGAGATGTGGCAACGTTTCTAAAAGGTTCTTCTTCAGGCGCATCACCATGCCGTTACCATTTCACCGCACTGCGCTGCCACGAAAGCAAACGGTCACGCACCAGGAATAACAGGGAGATCAGGGAAGAGAACAGCAGTGCCATCACGATCAGCGCCGCATACATATTGGCGTAGGCCGCCCAGCCCTGAGCCCACTGGAGATACCAACCAAGGCCCGATTTCACTCCCATCATCTCTGCGGCAACCAGCACCGAGAACGATGCGCCCAGCCCCATAAATAAGCCGACAAACAGGTGCGGCAATGCGGCGGGTACCGCCACGCGCAGCACCAGGAATATCGAATTGGCGCCCAACGTGCGCGCCACATCGTAGTAACGGGTATCGACGCTGGAAACGCCGGACCAGGTCAGCACGGTCACCGGGAACCAGGTGGCCAGGGCGATGAGAAATACCGCAGCGGAGAAACTGGAGGGGAAGAAGTAAAGTGACAGCGGCAGCAATGCCGTGGATGGCACGGGACCCAGGAAGCGCAAAATCGGATGTACCCAATAACCGAGTCCTCGCGACCAGCCTATCGCCACGCCGGTCACAAAGCCCACCACGCTGCCGTAGAGAAAACCAAAGGCCAGCAAACGCAGCGAATTGAGCACGCTGTCCAGCAGACGTGGCCAGTCAGTGGCGTAGGCTTCGACCAGTGCGCGCGGCGGTGCAAAGAAGGGCGCGGGCAACAGCGCCAGCTTTCCGGTCACGGTTTCCCACACGCCAATCAGCAGCGCCAGCACAATCAACCACGGCCCGCTACGTTTCAACGGAGCCAGCAGCGCCAGACGCGGAAACACGCCAGAGGCTATTGCCAACACGGTGAGTAACAACGCAATCCCGGCAAACAGTTCATGGGTTTGATCGACAAAGCGCGGGGCAGCAAATCCCTGCGGCTTGTCCGGTACCGCCACCATCAGCGCCACTAACGCCCACCATAGCAACAGCGCACCCCAGACGGCGGGTTGCAGGCGGCGCGGTGCTGCACGGTGTTGGGCAATCGTGAGGGTTTCACTGGCCATGACTCTCTCCTTAACTCGACATGTTGCTCATGTGCGCCATGTTACTGGCGTGCTGATGGGCGGATTCGGCGGGCAGCAGTTGCGGCACATAGTTTTCGGCAAACTGCTGCGCATCGGTATCCGGGCGAATCACGTTGATCTTCTTCAACTCCTCAACATAGGTCGCGACTTCACTGCGCAGCTGGGCGCCGGTGGAGTGGTGGTGGTGAGTGTGCTCTTTGAGCATCGCGGTGATGTCCTCCACCGGCACCGAACCCGGCACAAAAGGCTGGAAGATTTTGGCGGTTTCGGCGGGATGATCGGCCGTCCATTGCTGTGCATCGACGATGGCCTGAGTGATGGCCCGTGCGGTGGCAGGATCGTCGCGCACCAGCGAACCGCGCAGCCCCAGCACGCAGCAGGTCATGGTGGCGTATTCACCTTTCAGGTTGTTGTCGACTTCCAGCAGGTTATGCTGTTTCTTCAGCAACCAACCTTGTGGGTCATCGGTTGCCAGTGCCTGTACTTCGCCTTTACGCAGTGCCTCGCCAAACAAATCGGGCGGATATTGCAGCCAGTTGACCTGTTTGTCCGGATCGATGCCCTGTTTCGCCAGCTGCACGGCAAAGAAGTTACGGATTGGGCTGGCCTGATCGCTGACCGCGACAGATTTACCTACCAAATCTTTTACATCGCGAATGCCGCTGTTTTGCGGGGTCAGTAAACGCATGCATCCGCCGTGAGTCCCGACGGTGAGATCGACGTCAAAGCCTTGTTCCAGCGGTTTTAGCCAGCGTAGCGCCATGCCAATACCACCATCGGCTTGCCCGGTAGCGATCGCCTGCAGCAGCGCATCGGTCGGGCCGCTGAAGTTAACCGGCTCAACGTTGAGGCCATATTTCTTGAAGAAACCCTGTTTCAGGGCAACGGAAATCGGCGCCTGACACACCGCCGTTTGTCCCCACGCCAGTTTGATGGTTTTAAGCGGTTTGTCGTCGGCGAAAACATTGCTGCTCAACAATGGATTCACCGCTACACCGGCGCTAAATAAACCCAGACCGCGCAATAATGCGCGCCGGCTCATAAAGTATTTTTGCATTGCCATTCTGCTTTCCTTGTCATTAAAGATCACGGGCACTATCGCTTAGTGATTTCCCGTCACCAAATAACAATCCCGCATGAGGTCATGCAGTTTTTCTTTATGAAAAATGACGGATAGGTTTGCCGAAAAGGCTATTTCAATCAGGAGAGAGAGACGCTTATGGTTATTTGCTGATAACTGTCGGCACACTATTATTTAGCAGGAGCGAAATATGGCCATGACCTCTGCAGGCGTGAATATTGCTATTGAAAAAGTGAATCACCATTTCACGCTTGAAGGCAGTGACTTACCGGTACTGGAGAATATCAATTTACAGGTGAAGGCCGGTGAATTTGTCGCTCTGCTAGGGCCTTCCGGTTGCGGGAAATCGACTTTATTACGTTTGCTCGCCGGGCTGGAACCTCCAGCCAGCGGTTTACTGGCGGAAGAGGGGAAAGCCATTACTGCACCCGATCCTTCACGCGTGGTGGTGTTTCAGGATCCTACGCTCTATCCATGGCGCACGGTGTATGACAACGTCGGTCTGGGATTGCAGATTCGCGGTGAGAGCCGCGCAATACGCGATAAACGCATTAACGCGATGCTAGATCGTGTCGGGCTCAAGCAGTTCGCCCGCGCCTGGCCGCATCAGCTGTCTGGCGGTATGGCTCAACGTGCTGCGTTAGCCAGAGCGTTGGTGAATGTGCCGCGTTTACTGATCCTCGATGAACCACTAGGCAAGCTCGACTCGTTGACGCGGTTGCGCATGCAGCAGGAGATTGTTGACCTCTGGCAGGAACAGCAGTTCACCACGCTAATGGTAACGCATGACGTTGAAGAGGCGCTGGTGATGTCGAATCGTGTGGTGGTGTTCAGCCCAAGACCGGCGAAAGTGGTGGATGTCATTGAGGTGGATCTGCCCTGGCCGCGCCGGCGTGATGATCCTCAGCTGGTGGCGCTGCGCAGCCATATATTGAATCTGCTGGGGAATGAGCAGGCGGCCGCTTAAATCGCCGTAGAGAACAGTAATTCACGTAACCAGCGATGTCCGGCATCGCGGTGCGTGCGTTCATGCCAGACCACAATTTTGTTGAACCCCTGGATTGCTAACGGAGGAGGCAAGACCTTTAAACCAGGTAAATCGTGCGTTAAGCGACGCGGCACCACGCTGATCAAATCACTGACGCGTAAGATCTCAGGTAAAACTAAAAAACTGCACACCGAAAGTGTCACACTTCGCGAACGTCCAACCGCGGCTAACGCCTCATCCGTCACGCCTTTGAAGTTGCCTCCCTCGTAGGAAACTAAGGCGTGGTCCTGCGCGCAGAAACTGTCGAGCGTTAAACCTGTCTGCGCAGACAGTGGATGGTCCTCGCGCATGAGACACACATACTCTTCATCGTACAGCGAGCGGGCATGCAGATCGGGTGGGGCACTGTCTGGCGTGATCAACGCGATGTCGATGTCACCCCGTTCAAACTGCGCGGATAACTGCTCGTTGTTAACGGGCAATACCGCCACGCGGATACCCGGCGCCTGCGCTCGTAATGCGGCCATAAAAGGCACAATGACCGCACGCAGGGCATAATCAGTGGCCGCAATCTTAATGGTCATTTCGGCAGTCGCAGCCTCAAAGGCTTTGGGCTGTAACAGTTCAGACACTTCCGCCAGAATGGCCTTAACGGGCTGAGCCAACTCCAGTGCGCGCAACGTCGGAACAACGCCGCGCTGCGCCCGTGTGAACAGAGGATCATCAAAACACTCTCTCAGACGCGTTAACATGCCGCTGACTGCGGGTTGCGTCAGGGCTAAACGCTCAGCCGCGCGGGTGACGCTGCGCTCATCCAGTAAGGCATCCAGCGCTTTGAGCAAATTGAGGTCGAGGTTGCGGATATCGGTTTTCATCATCTTCCGGCGATGGCGTGGCAATACCTCATCATACGCTGCTACCAGATATCACGAAAACGTATATCAAAAATAAATAATGGCGATTGGTCTTATTTCATAGGGAGTCAGATACTTCACCCACGATTTATCCACGGTGAGACGAATGAAATGAAAATGAACGCGATTAACTGGCCAGAAGGATTTGTACCGGGCTTTAGCGATAACTACTGTTCCAACGAAGTGATCGTTGCAGGTTTGAGCACCCAGGATATCTTGCCTCTGCTGAACACGCCGTCACTTTGGCCGACTTATTACCAGAACTCGGCGAATGCGCGCTTCTATGACAATAAAGGCCCGGAACTGGCGCAGGGCGTCCGCTTCTATTTCGAAACCTTTGGCTTCCCGGTGGAAGCGCAGGTCACCGAGTACGTAGCACCCGAAGCGGGTGAAGCCGCCCGTGTTTCCTGGCACGGTTGGGCGGGCGAAGTGGGTAGCGAAGACCGTTTAGATGTTCTGCATGCCTGGCTGATTGAAGATCTCTCTGACAATCGCGTACGCATCCTGACCCAGGAAACGCAAAATGGCAAACCGGCGGTTGAGCTGGCTAGCGCTAAACCTAATCCGATGATCAATGGTCATCAGGATTGGCTGGATGGATTGGTTGCGGCTGCGAAAGCGCGCCAATAATTAATGCAGGGTCAAAACCTAAATAAAGCGGCCGAAAGGCCGCTTTCACCATAATAGACCCTGCTGCTAGCAATCAATCTTTAGCGAAAATCCACAGATCCTCTTTGGGCAACGAGATGCGGAAGCGCTGATTTCCGCGGAATTCCTTGCCATACACCCTCAATGCGAAATCATCCCCCTCGGTACGGAACAGATATTCCCAGCGATCGCCTAAATACATACTGGTGAGCAAGGGCAGTTCAAGTGCGTTGTCATCCGCGGTGTCAGCGATATTCATGCGTTCGACGCGAATCACCGCTGTCCCATCCTGTCCAACCCGCACATCGCCACTCGGTTTACCCCACAGCGCCCATTTTGCCCCGGCAATGCGCGCCCGGCCGCCTTCAACGTGGGTGATTTTGCCGTGCAGACGGTTATTGCTACCCATAAACTCAGCGGCAAACAGCGTTGAAGGCTGGCTGTACATCTCTTGCGGTGTGCCTTGCTGTTCAATCACGCCGTTATTCAGCAACAGAATACGGTCAGAGATCGCCATGGCTTCGTTCTGGTCATGCGTCACCATTAAGGCAGACAGTCCGAGACGAATAATCAGCTCACGCAAGAACACGCGCGCCTCTTCACGTAGCTTAGCATCGAGGTTAGAGAGCGGTTCATCCAGCAGAATCACCGGCGGGTTGTAGACCAGCGCACGGCCAATCGCCACGCGCTGCTGCTGACCGCCGGAAAGCTGATGCGGGTGGCGTTTGCCAAGATGCCCGAGCCCCAGTTGATCCAACACCGCCTGAACACGTTGATTAATCTCTGCTGTGGCCACTTTGCGCAACTTGAGCGGGTAGGCCACGTTCTCAAATACGGTTTTGTGCGGCCACAGCGCGTAGGACTGAAAAACCAGGCCGAGATTGCGCTCTTCAGCTGGGATTTCACTTTTCGGCGTGCCATCAAACACCACATTCTTGCCGATATTGATTCGCCCCTGAGACGGTTTTTCCAGGCCGGCCACGGCGCGCAGCAGGGTGGTTTTGCCGCTTCCCGATGGGCCCAGTAGTGAAACCACTTCGCCTTTTTTCAACTGCATCGATACGCCTTTCAATACAGGATTATCGCCGTACATCAGATGCAAGTTATCAACCGATAATTCAATCATGTAATTTCACTCCAAAGCGTAAAGCGATGCCGAGGCCAACCACCACCAGCACGATATTTATCAGGGAGAGCGCAGCGACGATATCAATGGCGCCCGCTGACCACAGAGAGACCAGCATTGAACCGATGGTTTCGGTGCCGGGTGACAGCAGATACACGCCCGTTGAGTATTCGCGCTCAAAAATCAGGAACATCAGCAACCACGAGCCAATCAGGCCATGGCGTGACAGCGGTACGGTCACGTGACGCGTGGTTTGTCCCGGGGTGGCACCCACGCTGCGTGCGGCTTCTTCCAGCTCCGGGCCGACCTGCAACAGCGTTGAGGAGATCAGGCGCAAGCCATAAGCCATCCACACCACGGTGTAAGCCAGCCAGACGCTAAAGATGGTTTGACGCAGGGAACGCAGCCAAACGACGAAGTTTTCGCGCAGCCAATCGGCAACCGGCAGGCTGGAGAGCCAGCCATTTTTCAGTGACTGATCGAGCCACATTGGAATGAACAGGAACACCCAGAGAAACGCCAGACCGGCTAATAGCCCCGGCACGGCGCGCGGCACCAGCACGCTGTAATCAAGGAAACGCGTAACCTGATCCTGCTTGCGATGCATGGCGATGCCGACAAACAGGTAACAGATTACCGCCACCGCGCCGCCGATCACCCCAATCAGCATCGAGTTGACGATGGCACGTAACAGATTGGGTTGATCCCAGATACTGCGGAAGGTCGCGAAGGATATTTCATCCCACAGTGAGACGCCGACGCCCCAGTGCGAGATAAACGCCCGCATTACCACACCCAAAAGCGGCACGCCGATGGTGATGGTCAGCCAGGCCAACACCACCGCACCGGCGATCCAGCGCCATTTGCCCAGCGGTAGGGCGCGCGCTTGTGATGCTTTGCCTTTCATGGTGACAAAACGGTTGGCGGTGCGCATCAGCCAGCGTTGCAGCATCACCAGCGGCACGGTGAAGCAGATCAGCACCACCGCCACGGCGGCCATCAGATGGTACGAAGGGGTGCCGAGCTTGTTAGTCAATTTGTACAGATAGGTGGCAAGCACCATGTTGCCTTCCGGATCGCCCAGTACCAGCATCAGGCCGAACACCTCTAACCCCAGGAAGAATAGCAGCACACAGGCATACAGAATCGAAGGGCGCACCATCGGCAGGCTGACCGAAGTCATCACCTGTAACGGTGAAGCGCCGACAGTGCGCGCGGCTTCTTCCACATCGGAGCTGACGCTGCGCAGTGCTGATGAGATATAGAGATAGGCGTGCGGCACGTGAGTGAGTCCGGCGATCACCACGATGCTGGTCATCGAATAGATATTCCACGGCACCACGCCAAACAGTTGATTCGCCCATTGAGACAAGAATCCCACCGGCCCGGCGGCAACCACATAGCCAAAGGCCAATACCATCGGTGAGACAAAGATCGGCACCAGAATCAATGGCTCAATCAGGCGGCGTCCTGGCAGGTTGGTTCTGACCATCAGGAAGGCCAGAATACCGCCGAGCGGAATAGCAATGATCACCAGACCAAACGCCAGAATAAAGCCCGACTCCAGCGCCTTATAAAAATCAGGATCGGAGAAAATAAATCCAAAGGAACCGAGCGTCAGCTCTTTCTTTTTGGCAAAGAACGGCGCGGAGAGAAAACTCTGCACCACAATAAACATCAGCGGTACGTAAATAACCAATGCCGTGATCAGAACAATCAATGCACGTGGCAAACTCAGCCACTTTTTCAGTAACCTGCTCATATGCCAACCCTATCAAACACCGGAGGCGAAAGGAGATGTTATGCGCCGCGACGGGCGCATAACGTGGGGAGCATTATTTCCCGGCGGCGGTACGCCACTGTTTAATAAATTCCAGGCGTTTTGCCGGTTCCAGATATTCCAGCAGCGATTCATCCACCGGAATCGGCTTCAGAGCATCGCCCAGCATTTTGGTCATACCGTCAATATCGTTTTTGCCTTCAATATCATTGCGCAGGGAAGGGATGTCCGCCTGATTTGCCAGGATACTCTGTCCCTTTTCTGACAATACATAATCCAGCCACAATTTAGCGGCGTTCTCATGCTCACCCTCTTCGGTGATAAACGAAACGCGAGACAATACCAGGATATAATCTTTCGGGTAAGCGATGCCCAATGCCGGATCGTTCTTCGCTCGGGCTTCGGCATAAGAACCGAGAATATTAAAGCCAATAAAATTCTCGCCTGAAGAGACACGCTCCATCATCGTGCCAGTCGAAGATTGTACCGTCAGACCGCCTTTCGCCATCCCCGCCAGATTTTCTTTGTAATGCGGATCCACTTTGCTGTCCTGAACCGTCAGCATGAAACCTAATCCTGATTTTTCAATATCGTAAGTGGTCACTTTATTTTTGAATTTAGCCGGATCGGCTGCAATCATTTTAGCCAGTGCGGTGTGAGAGTCAGGCGCGGTGTCTTTTGGGATGAGTTTATTGTTGTAAATAAACACCACCGGTTCGTAGGTCGTGCCGTAGGCTTTATTTTGCCACACTGCCCATTTTGGTATTTTGCTTTGCTCAGGCGAAGCATATTCCGCCGCATATTCTGTGGCCAGCTTCAGCGCGGTGTCCATAGATGAACTCCAAACCACATCACCGCTGCCGCTACCCGAGGCCTGCTCACTGATGTAACGGTTATAGAGTTCGGTGCTGTTCATGTCGTTATATTCAACTTTGATGCCCGGATACAGTGACTCAAAGCCTTTGATCAACGGACCCGCCGCTTTGGTGTCAGTGGTTGAATACACCACCACTTTGCCCTCTTTTGTCGCTGCATCAATGACTTTCTGATACTCAGCGGGATAACCAGCAGGTACAGCCGCAAGCGCAGAGAAGGAGAGTCCTGCCAGTACAGAGGTTGTTAAAAAACGCAGAGAGGTTTTCATACAGATCCTTTTGGTTACATTTGTTACAAGAATTTAACAGTAACCCATTGCGACCCCGATGCAATCCACCGCGTAAAGTTTTTACAGCTTTTGTGACCTTAGTTAAATTATTCATTTCTTCGATAAATTATTTCACACTGAATATTGGACTAATAAACCATTTTTGCAGGGATACGTTCATGGAATCCTTAATTGAACATTAAGAAATAGATTCATTTATTCAGTTTTCAGAAAAAGATAATCACAAGCGGAGAAACTATTTTTTCCTTTTAAGGGAGATTTAAGTTTACCCGGTCATCATGAGCGCAATATGTTGACGGGGACACCAATCATGACTGACACCTTTTCAGAATTAAAAGCGAAAGTACCGCAAGCCACCTTGTTGTTTTGGGTGCTAAAAATGATGTCAACGACGGTAGGTGAAACCGGCGCGGACTGGATTAACTTTGGGTTAGGATTCGGCCTGACCAACACATCGGTTATTTCTGCATTGCTGTTCTTGTTTGTATTGCTATTTCAGCTGCGCGCACCCCGTTATATCCCATGGCTTTATTGGCTGACTGTATTAATGGTGAGCATTACCGGGACCTTACTCACTGACTATTTGACCGATCAAATGCAGGTTCCGCTGCTCTATTCTGTGGCGATGTTTGGATCGGGACTGGTGATGGTGTTGATGTTCTGGCATCGCACCGAAGGCACGCTGGAATTCTCATCGATCAATACCAAAGGTCGTGAAATCTATTACTGGCTCGCAATCATGATCACCTTCGCGTTTGGTACCGCGCTGGGTGATGCGTTAGCGGAAAGATTATCGCTCGGTTACCTGACCACCACTCTGTTATTTGTAGTGCTGATTGCGGCGACTGCGGTGCTATGGCGCATCGGCAAACTCAGCAGCGTGACCTGTTTCTGGACGGTTTATGTGCTGACGCGCCCCTTAGGAGCCTCTCTCGCCGATCTGTTCTCTCAACCGATTAAAGAGGGCGGATTGGGTTACGGCACCACGCCGGTCAATATTATTTTCCTGCTGGCAATGGCGATATTAATCGGCGCATCAACGCTCTACGGCCACTCTTCGCGCCAGATATCCAAACTCTAACCCGACCAGGAATGAAATTATGCTTCAGCATCTGATGGATTTTCTTTCTGGCAGCCACATGATTGCGTTGGTGAATGCCGACCCTTTATATGTGGTAGCCATTGTCGCGGTGATTATCTTATGTGAAACCGGCTTAATCATCGTGCCGTTTCTGCCGGGTGATTCGTTGTTGTTCACGGTAGGCGCCTTTTTACCGGCCACCTCTCTTTCACCCCTACTGGTGATCGCCCTGTTAACCGCCGCAGCGTTTATCGGTGATACGCTTAATTACCATATTGGTAAAGGGGCGGTGGGGCGTTTTATTTTACGGCGTCAGTGGCTGAACGTTCAGCATAGGGAAAAGACGGAAGCCTTCTTTCGCAAATATGGCGCCGCCACCGTGTTTATCGGTCGCTTCGTGCCGATTGTGCGGACGCTCGCGCCGTTTATTGCCGGCCTCTCATCCATGCCCCGTTCGACATTCTTGCTGTGGAACTTCGCCGGTGGTCTGGCGTGGTGTGGCAGTTTCATCGCGCTCGGTTATTTCCTTGGCGATCTGGCCTGGGTGCGCGATCACCGCGAGTGGCTGGCGCTCGGCATTATTGGCGTTTCACTGCTGCCGGTTCTGACCGCGGTAATACGTCCTGCTCAGCAGGAAGAGTCATGAGAGTGCTGCTGGTGGAAGATGATCGCATGATCGGGGATGCGGTGTATGCGGCGCTAAAGGATGCCGCCTATGCCACCGATTGGGTGCGTGATGGCGAACAGGCCCTGCTAAGTCTGGCTACACACAGCTACGATTTGGTGCTGCTCGATTTGGGCTTGCCGCGTCGTGATGGTGTGGAAGTGCTGAAACAATTACGTCTGCAGGGTAACCAGGTGCCGCTACTGATCGTAACTGCCCGCGATGCACTGGAAGATCGTCTGAATGGCCTGGACGCGGGTGCCGACGATTATGTGCTCAAGCCCTTTGCCATGAGTGAACTGCTGGCGCGTGCGCGTGCGGTGATGCGGCGCAAAGCAGGCAATGCCGCGCCATTGATGAGCAATGGTCGGTTTACGCTGAACCCTGCGACCCGCCAGGTGTGCCATTTGCAACGTGACGAAACCCACATGCTGTCGGCTCGCGAGTACGCGCTGTTGCAGGCGCTGCTCGCCCAGCCCGGTCAGATTTTTTCGCGCAGCGAGTTAGAAAGCAAAATCTACGGCTGGGGTGAGGAAGTAGAGAGCAACGCGATTGAGTATTTCATTCACTCGCTGCGTAAAAAGCTCGGTAGCGATGCGATTCAGAACGTGCGGGGCGTGGGATGGAAAGTCTCAAAAGACGCCTGAGTGAATCAGTGCAGTTGCGGTTGTCGCTGGTGCTGTGTGTCGCCGTTGGCAGCATCGCCTTTCTCAGCGGGGTGCTGGGCTTTATCTCTGCCTGGGATGAAGCACATGAGTTGCAGGATTCGTCGCTGCAACAGATTGCCAGTCTTGCCAAAGACGGCATGCTTACGCCCGGTAACAGCAGCTTCATTAGCCCACCGCTCCAGGATGAAGAAGCCTCGCGCATTGTGGTGCACTTCATCATGCCTGCTGCTGCGCCAGCCGCTGATTTTCCACTGCCCGCGCAACTGGATGCAGGCTTTCATACCCTGAAAGTGAATAAACAAAGCTACCGCGTGCTGATAGAAAATATGGCAGGTGGTGTGCGCGTGGCGGTGGCACAGCGTGCTTCGGTACAGGAAAGCGTCGCGCTCTCATCCGCGCTTCGCACCTTAGTACCGTTTGGCATTCTTTTTCCAGTTCTGCTGTATCTGATTGCTGACCTGGTTAAGAAGATTTTCCGCCCGATTCGTCAACTGGCGGCGGAGGTCGATCAGCAGCGCGACAGTGCCGCGATGTCGCTGAATGGCGCAACCATTCCCCGTGAAATCCAGCCCTTTATCACGGCGATCAATCGCCTGCTGCAACGCTCTTCTGACGCTATCACGTTGCAGCGACGCTTTGTCGCCGATGCCGCTCACGAACTGCGATCCCCTTTAACCGCGCTGATGCTGCAATCCGAGCGGCTGGCAAGCAGCGAACTGCCGCCAGAGAGCCAGCATCGGCTGCGCGATCTGCGTGCCGGTATGGAGCGTGCCAGCTGGCTGGTGGAGCAACTGCTGACTTTAAGCCGCGCCCAGAGTGGGGAAGCGGTAGTACTGCCACCGGTCGAGCGCACACAAGTGTTCGCGGTGGTGAAACAGGTGATTTCCGATCTGCACCCGTTAGCGGAGCACAAAGCCCAGGATCTGGGGGTGCTCAGCATCAGTGATGCGGTGGTGAGGGTTCGCCCCTCTGATCTCTATACCGTGCTGCGTAACCTGTTGCACAACGCCATTCAATACACGCCGGAGGGCGGATGCATCGATATGGCTATCGAAAAGCATCATGGCCAGGTGTTGATCACCGTCGAAGATTCCGGCCCCGGTATTCCCGCTGATAAACACACGCGAGTGTTTGACGCTTTTTATCGCATGGAAGGCAATGACGCCAACGGCTCAGGCTTAGGTTTGTCGATTGTCCACGCCATGCTGGTTCGTATGCAGGGCGAGGTGGTACTCGCTACCGCCTCACGCTTCCCGTCAGGTTTAAAGGTAAGTGTTTCCCTGCCACTGGCTTAATTGATTACAAGGAGATAGCGATGTTTCTGACATCTGAGAACGCGGAAAATATTAACGATACGGTTTTTCTGCTGTTGAATGCGCCGGCACATGCATCAACGGCAATGCTGAGTTTTGGCAATGCCTGCGCGTCGTGGCTGATATTCATCTACCCGCTGGCGTTACTGATTTATTGGTTTAGTTTCAACCGCAATCATCAACAGGTGGCGTTGTCCGCTTTATTGACGTCACTGATAGCCTTAAGTATCAACGTCATCATCGGGGATTT